>JBGCFX010000150.1:0-6667 GCA_045110395.1 Polaribacter sp. | reverse complement strand
CCATCCATAGAAAAAACACCATCTGTAACAATAATTTTAAAACGATGATTTTGTTTATTAGCCTCAATTAGTTGTTCTTCTAGAGAATTCATATCATTATTATTGTAACGATACCTTGCAGATTTACACAATCGAACTCCGTCTATAATAGAAGCGTGATTTAAACTATCTGATATAATTGCATCTTCTTTTGTTAACAAAGGTTCGAAAACACCTCCATTTGCATCAAAACAAGCTGCGTACAATATAGTGTCTTCAGTTTTATAAAATTCTGCGATTTTTTCTTCTAATTGTTTATGAATATCTTGTGTACCACAAATAAAACGTACAGAAGACATTCCAAAACCATGTGTATCCATAGTGTCTTTGGCTGCTTGAATTACTTCTGGATGATTTGACAATCCCAAATAATTGTTAGCACAAAAGTTTATTACTTCTTCGCCTGTAGAAATTTTAATAACTGCATCTTGTGAAGACGTAATAATTCTTTCTGATTTATACAAACCTGCCTCTTTTATTTCTTGAAGCTCGTTCTTTAAAGTATCTTTAATTTTACCGTACATTTTTTATCAATTTAAGAAACACAAAGTTACAAAGTTTATTTTTTTTGATTATACCTCAACAACATCAATTTTGGTATTTATATATATGAGTAGTTTTTTATCAACTTTAAAATTCATCGATTTTAAAACTCGCTCATATCTTAACAATTGTTGATGATGTTCTTGTGACTGATTTCCAGTCTTATAATCTATAATTACAACTTCATTTTTATCCTTAAAGACCAATCTATCAGGAATTATTACCAAATTATCTACATCTACAATCTCTCTTTCGTTAAAAACGATAACCTTATTTGAGTAGAAGTTAGCAAGTTTTGGGTGATTTACAACTTCGTGAATACTTTTGGTTATATAATTTCTTTGTTCTTCATTTATAATACCTTGTTGCAAAAAAGATTCAATTGCATTATCTACATCATTTTTAGTGATAATTTTGGCAAATATTTCGTGTAAAACATTTCCAAAATCGATGGCTTTTCCTTGCTCTGTATTCCATAATTTAGAGGCACTTGCCAGTAAAACTATATTATGATCTTGCCAATTTGTAGATATAAATTGTTGATGAATTTCTGCAACAGAATTCTCTTTTTCTTGAATACTTACTCTCTTTTCATTTCCAAAAGAATAGTCTAATTGCTCATCATTAAAAACATTTAGTTGTTTTAAATAGTTAATAAAAACTCCTGAAAAGAAATTCGTATTTTCATCTCCTTTAGATGATATTTTTTTATCTGTAATAATATGTAATTGCTCTACAGACCTTGTTAAAGCAACATATAAAAGATTAAAATTATCTAATTCTAATTCTTCACGTTGTTGATTGTAAATTTCTAAACCTCTATCATTTACGAGACTTAAATCTTTATTATAGGAAACTAACAATTCGTTGAAACCATTAAAATTTGCTGACAACTTGTCTAACCAAACTTTTGGATTGATTTGCCTGTAAATATCAACATCACAAGGAAAAATAACCACAGGAAATTCTAACCCTTTAGATTTATGAATGGTCATAATTTTTACAGCATTTGCAGTTTCTGAAGCAACTATGCTTAATTTATCTTTCTTCAATTCCCAAAACTCTAAAAACTCGCCAACATCAACTCCTTTCCTTTGTTGTTCTAAAACAATATCTAAAAAAAATTGTATGTATGCATCTGAAGATTTTATCAATCTAAAACCTCTAATAGTTTCTTCGATTTTCTCGTAAAAAGGCATTTGATAAAACTTAGAAGCATCAAAAGAAGCTCCATAAGATTCTAATGATTTAAAAATGGTATCATTATTTGACTTTGCATATTTTTTGATAAACTGATGTTTAGATATTTCAACATTTAAATTTTGATATAAAAAATACAAAAACTCGAATCTAGTTTCTTCATCAGTTGGGTTTTCTAGCATCTTTAAAACATCAATAATAAAAGTAACTTTAGCACTATTTTGAAGTAATAGCGTTTCTGAAGAAACAATATCTATATTATTTTCTGATAAGTAATTTGCAATCGCAATTCCGTCTTTTTTTGTGCGAGTTAACACGCAAATTTCATTCAAAGAAAAATCGTTTTTAAGTTGATGAATTTTCTCTAAAACCTTCCTTGGGTATTTAAGTTTTCTTTCTTCTTTGTCTTTTTCGTCTTCTAAAAAAGTGAGTGAAACAAAACCTCCTTTTTTAGTGTTTTCTAATTGTGTATTTCCTTCAAAAAACAGCTTTTTATAAGATTGGTTTTGTAAGAAATTAGAAGTATGCTGAAAAAACGAATTATTAAAATTGATAATTTCTGAATAGCTTCTATAGTTTGTTTCTAAATGTTCAATTTCTTTATCAATATGAAAAGGATTTTCATTATTTGAACCTAAGTTGATAAACTGTTCTGCTTTTCCTCCTCTCCATCTATAAATGGCTTGTTTTCCATCACCAACCAACAATAAATTACTATTTTCTTGCGCTAAAGCATTGTCTATTAACGGAATTAAATTTTGCCATTGTAAAACGGATGTATCTTGCATTTCATCAATAAAATAATGCATAAAACGTTGCCCAATTCTCTCATAAATAAAAGGCGCAGGTTGCCCTTTAATATTATCTGAAATTAGTTGATTAAACTCAGAATTTAAACGTAAATTATTATCTTCTTTTATGGTTTCTAATTCCGCGTTTATATTATTTAAAACTGCTAAAGGAATAATACTTTTTAGAGCCAACTTTGTCATCACATATTGGCTATAAATTTCTTGCGTCTTTTTAAATAAATTAATAATTTCTGGAACAATAGTATCTATTGTAGCAGCAATATTTGCAGAAGTAGATTTCGAATAAAATTGATTATTGGCAATTGCTTTTTGAATGGTTTCGCTTCTTGTTGAATATGTAAAATTGAAACCTTTTAAATTGATGTCTGCAAAGAATTTAGGAATCGTTGCTCGCATAAAATCTTTATGCTCTAAATCGTGACTCGCAATTAACCCTAAACAATCTTCTCCTACTTTTTTAAATTCGGTTTTTAATTCTTTTTGATGTTGATATAACTTCGTTTTCAGATTGGTAAAATCTTCTAGATTCTTATCTGCTAAATTTCTAAAATGTTTGGTATCGTCTTCATTCAATAAAATTTTTGCAAAATCGTTTAAATCTCTAGAAATATCCCAAGATTTATCATCATCAGTTTTGTCTAAAGAATAATCTATGAGTAAATTTGTTAGTTTTTTATCTGTACCTATTTTAGAAATTAATACATCTACAGCTTCATTTAAAAGCGAAACTGCATCCATTTCTACTTCAAAATTGAGTGACAAGCCTAAATCAAAAGCAAAGCTTTTAATAATTTTATGTGTAAAACTGTCTATTGTGGTAATTGAAAAGGCTGAATAGTTTTGAAGAATTGCGTCTAAAATTTTCTTGCTCCTTTCTTTAATTATTATTTTATCAACTGCAATTTCATTAAGAATAATAGTAAATAAATCGCTCTCTTTTCCTTCTGAAAAATCTTCTAAATTAACTAGCACACGTTCTTTCATTTCGCCAGCAGCTTTGTTGGTAAACGTGATTGCCAATACTTTTTGGAATGTAAAAATATCTTCTGAGGTTAGTAAAACTTTTAAATATTCTTTTACAAGTGTAAAGGTTTTTCCACTTCCTGCAGAAGCATTATATACTTGAAAAGTTGATGGTTGTTGCACAATTTATTTTTAAAAATGAATTGTACGAATTTAAGGAAAAATTGCCACGAATTCAAGAATGAAAATGTGTAAAAAAAATATTTCACAGAGAATCAAAGAGTTTAAAAAGTTGACAACACAGCAACATAGAAAAATAGTTTCTAACACAAGAGTGTTTCTTCCCTTTGGGAAGATTAAGATGGGCTTTCTAAGCTAAACCAACATCCAAAGACATCATTACAATAAAACCACCAATAAAACCAAGAGTGGCAATATCTGTGTATTTATCTCTTTGTGTTTCTGGTATTACTTCTTCTACCACTACAAAAATCATTGCTCCAGCTGCAAATGCTAAAGCATAAGGTAAAATTGGCGTAAAAAACGATACTGCTAAAGCTCCTAAAACTGCTGCAACTGGTTCTACAACAGCAGATAATTGTCCATACCAAAAACTTTTTAAACGACTAACTCCTTGTCTTCTTAAAGGCATTGCAACTGCAAATCCTTCAGGAAAATTCTGAATTCCAATTCCAATTGCCAAGGAAATTGCAGCAATAATCATTTCTGTTTGTTCTACTCCTACTAAAGTAGATGCTGCTCCAAATAAAACACCAACAGCCAAACCTTCTGGAATATTGTGCAGTGTTATTGCCAAAACTAACAACGTAGATCTGTGTAATTCTGTTTTTACACCTTCTGCTTCACTTTCTTTAAAGTTGATGTGTAAATGTGGTAAAATTTTATCCATTCCAAATAGAGATAAAGCTCCTAAAGCAAAACCAATTGCAGATGGTAAAACTTTTACAAAACCTTCTCCAGGAGAATTATCTATTGCTGGTGCAAGTAAACTCCAAAAACTTGCAGCAACCATTACACCTCCTGTAAAACCTAACATTCCGTCTAAAACTGCTCTATTTAATTTTTTGAAAAAGAACACCAAAGCTGCTCCTGCTGCTGTTAATCCCCAAGTAAAAAGTGAGGCATATAATGCTGCTAAAATTGGGTTTTCTTTCCCAAAAGCAACTAATTGATCGAATGTACTCATTGTTTCTTAATGTATAAATTATTTGCTATTTTATTTGATATTGATAATCTTTTTCCTTCAATTTCAATTGACAAAGAATCATCAAAATCTTCTTTTTCTATTACTGTAATTTGTTTTCCTAAAGTGATACCTTTTTTGTCTAAAAATTGTAAAAATTCTGATGAAGAATCATCTACACCCACACAAATTCCGGTTTCATTTTTTGATAAAGTTGATAATAAACTTTTATCAATCGTTTTTAAATTTCCTTCTTTATCTGGGATAGGATCTCCATGAGGGTCATGTGTAGGAAAGCCCAACAAAGCATCTAATTGATTGATTAATTTAGGCGATTTTATATGCTCTAACTGTTCTGCAACATCATGTACTTCATCCCAAGAAAAATTTAATTTTTCAACTAAAAAAACTTCCCACAATCTATGCTTTCTAACAATATTTGCAGCTGTTTTTTTTCCTAAATCTGTTAATTTTACACCTTTGTATTTCTTATAAATAACAACTTTTTTATCAGATAATTTTTTAATCATATCTGTTACTGAAGATGCTTTTGTTGCCAATTGCTCTGCAATAGCATTGGTACTAATTCCTTTGTCAGTATCCAACTCTAAATGATAAATTGCTTTTAAATAGTTTTCTTCAGAAAGTGTAAACATTCTTAATATTTAGATTACAAATATATAGTTTTTATTTTTATCAAAATAAATTTTTAGTCTTGTCTAAATATTTAATTATATTTGTCAAAAAACTACATTAAAAAGTGAAAATATTTATCAACTTTATATTATTCTTAAGTTTAGCAACAACTTACGCACAAACAAATACTATTTCTGGTAAAATTTCTGCTGAAGGTGATGCTCTGCCTTATACAAATGTGTATTTGAAGAAAACAAAACTAGGAACATCTACCAATGAAAATGGTTTTTATCAAATTAAAAATATCCCAAATGGTTCTTACACACTTGTAGTTAGTACCATTGGTTTTAAACCAAAATCAGTAAAAATTACGTTTTCTGGAAATCAAAAAAAAGTTAGAAATTTTACTTTAAATGAAAGCAATTCTTTAGACGAAATTGTGGTTTCTGGAACTTTAAAACCAGTTACAAAAGCCAATAGTCCAGTTCCTGTAGAAGTGTATAGTAAAACATTTTTTAAGAAAAATCCTACGCCTTCTATTTTTGAATCGTTACAAAATGTAAATGGAGTTAGACCTCAACTAAATTGCAATGTTTGTAATACTGGCGATATTCACATTAATGGCCTAGAAGGGCCTTATACTTTTGTTTTAATTGATGGAATGCCAATTGTAAGCGGACTTTCGACAGTTTATGGTTTAACTGGAATTCCGCAAGCTTTAATAGAAAGAGTCGAAGTTGTAAAAGGACCAGCATCTACTTTATATGGTTCTGAGGCTGTTGGTGGCATCATTAATATCATCACTAAAAAACCTACAAACGCACCAGTTTTAACCACAGATACTTTTGCGAGTTCTTGGGGAGAAGTAAATACAGACATTGGTTTGCGTTACAAAATATCAGAAAAAACACAAGGTTTATTGGGAATTAACCACTTCACTTTTCAAAATAGAATTGATAATAATAAAGATGGTTTTACAGATTTAACACTTCAAAATAGAATTTCGATTTTTAATAAAATCCACATAGAAAGAAAAAGTGGAAAAGCATTTACAATTGCTGGTAGATATGTCTATGAAGATAGATGGGGAGGAGAATTAGATTGGGAACATGAATTTAGAGGAACTGATGTAAAATATGGAGAAAGTATTTATACGAATCGTTGGGAAACTTTTGGAACGTATCAATTGCCAACTTCAGAAAATATTAATTTTCAATTTAGTGCAAATGGGCATTATCAAGATTCTTTTTACGGAACAGACGCTTATGAT
>JBGCFX010000149.1:0-22624 GCA_045110395.1 Polaribacter sp. | reverse complement strand
AAGTAACTCTTTTCCAAGAGTAACAACAGGTACAAATGGTAACGCTTTGTTTTCTGACTTTTATGTAGAAGATGGATCATTTGTAAGATTACAAAACGTTCAATTTGGATATAGTTTTGGTCAAAAAACTTTAGATAAACTAGAATTTGATAAATTAAGATTCTATGTTTCTGCAACTAATTTATTTACCTTAACAAAATATAGAGGTTTTGATCCTACAACATCAAATGGAGCACCAATTGGTGGAGGTATAGACCAAGGTTTTTACCCAAGTCCTAGAACCATAACATTTGGAATGAATCTTAACTTTTAATACAGACAAGATGAAAAATATAAACAAAAAAATATACGCAATATATATCCTTATAATAGGGTTTAGCTACTCATGTAGTGATGATTTTGTAGAAGTAAAGCCAACTTCAGCCAATTCTGAAGATTTTTTTAATTCTAAAGAAGATTATGAAAACGCATTAATTGGTGCTTACGATTTATTACAATCTACATATCTAAATTCAATGTTAGGTGAAATCGCATCAGACAATACTTTAGCAGGTGGAGAAAGTGCTACAGATACTCCAGGAATTCAAGAGGTAGATGATATGACTCATACACCTTTAAACGCCCAGTTAAGAGATATCTGGAACTGGATGTTTGCAGGAGTTAATAGAGCAAATTATATCTTAGAATTTAAAGACAAAACAGACTTTACAGGTAAAAACGAAATTTTAGCACAAGCAACATTTTTAAGAGCTTACTATTATTTTGAGTTAGTAAAATGGTTTGGAGACGTTCCTTTATCTGTTGATAAAAGAATACAGTTTGGAGAACAGTTTACAGTAGATAGAACTCCAAAAGCAGAAGTATATGCTCAAATAGAAAAAGATTTAATG
Source organism: Polaribacter sp. (assembly GCA_045110395.1). Lineage (GTDB taxonomy): Bacteria > Bacteroidota > Bacteroidia > Flavobacteriales > Flavobacteriaceae > Polaribacter. Next base: position 21,734 of record JBGCFX010000149.1, on the reverse strand, counting down.
TTTTCTATCAGTAATTTACCTTATGTACAAGCAACTCCAGGAAGAGTCACTAAAGGAGCTTCAGAAGCTTTATTGGGTAAAGTATATTTATATCAGAATAAATTTAACGAAGCTGCTGCAGTTTTAGATAATGTAATCTTAAATGGTCCTTATGATTTGGTCGCAGATTATAAGTCAATTTTTGAAGAAGCAGGAGAAAATAATATAGAATCTGTTTTCGAAGTTCAATATTTTGATGGACAAGGAGCAAGTTTCGATTGTTTACAATGTAGTGAAGGTAATGTAGCTGTTGGTTTTAGTGGTGTAAGAGCTTACACAGGTCCAGATTATACATCTGGGTTTAGTTTTAATGTACCAGTTCAAGAAGTGGTAGATGCTTTTGAGGCAGGAGACTTAAGAAAAGATGTAGCTATTTTAGATATTAATGCTTGGGCTACACAAACTGGTGCAACTTTTGGAACAGGTTATGAGCACACAGGGTATTACAATAGAAAGTATATTCCTAGAACTAGAAGTGCAGGTGCACAAGGAGATAGAAACCTAACAAACCCTAATAATTACAGATCAATTCGTTTTGCAGATGTTTTATTAATGGCTGCAGAGGCTTTTAATAAAAGCACAGCTCCTAATGATGTAAAAGCACAAGGGTATTTAAACAGAGTTAGAGAAAGAGCATTTGGTAATGCAAACAATAACATAACTGCTACAGGAGCTAACTTGTACAATAATATTTTACAAGAAAGAAGAGTAGAGTTGGTAGGAGAAGGTCACAGATTCTTTGATTTGGTTAGAACAGGTAAAGCTGCTCAAGAAATTAACGGGTTTGTTACTGGTAAGCATGAGGTATTTCCAATTCCTGCAATAGAAATTCAGTTAGCGGGAAATCGTTGGGCACAAAATTCTAATTACTAAAAACAATTAAAATGAAAAAAATAATATTTAAAATATGTGCAGTTTTACTAATATTAGTAGCTTGTACAGATAATTTAAGAGATATTTCTTTTGCAGAAACCATAGTGCTTCCTTCTAATGTAGCTGCTGGTTATGAAATTACTCAAGACAATTCAGGTGTAGTAACAATAACACCTTCTGCTGATGCAGCTGTTACTTTCGAAGTCTATTTTGGAGACGATACAAATGTTCCTGCAAAATTAGCACAAGGAGAAAGTGTAAAGCATACCTATAAAGAAGGTACTTATAATGTTAAAACATTAGCTTTTAATTTAAATGGAGATTCAGTTGAAGCAGTTCAACCTTTAGTAGTATCATTTAAAGCACCACAAAATTTAGTGGTAACTTTAGAAAACGATGCAGCAATTTCTAAACAAGTAAATATTTCTGCTAAAGCAGATTTTGCAGCAACTTATGAGTTTTATTCAGGAGAAACTGGTGTAACACAACCAGTTGCAACAGCTAACATTGGTGATGCTATTACATATCAATATAAAGATGCAGGTAAGTATTCTTTAAAAATAATAGCAAAAGGTGGTGCTATAGAAACTACAGAAGAAACTAAAGAATTTGAAGTAACTGCAATTTTAGCTCCAGTCGTTTCTGCAGCAACTCCAGCTGCTAGAAATAAAGATGATGTTATTTCTATATTTAGTGATGCATATACAGATGTAGCTGGAACTAACCTAAATCCAGACTGGGGTCAAGGTACTAAGTACACTCCTTTCGATTTAAAAGGTGATGCTATAATTCAATATAGTAACTTAAACTATCAAGGAATAGATATAGGAGCAGAAATCGATGCTTCTTCTATGGAAACTTTACATATTGATGTTTGGACTGCAGATGCAACAAGTATAAATATTTATCCATTGCCAAATGGAGTGCAATCTGCAGATGAAAGATTTGTAACTAAAACTCTAGTGGCTAATCAATGGAATAGTTTTGATATACCAATGACAGATTTTACAAGTCAAACATTACCAGTAGATAAATTAAAACAATTTAAGTTTGTTGGTTCTGGTACTGTTTTTATAGATAATTTATATTTCTATAAAGCACCTACAACTTTTGCAAAAGTTTTTGACGATTTTGAAGGAAATGGAACCATTACTACTTGGTATGGAGATGGAAACACAGGTGCAGATACTTCTTTTGATAATCCTTTTTCAGTAACAGGAAATACTTCTGCTAAAGTTTTAAAGTATACAGATGGTGGAGATCAATATGCAAATATTGGGTTTAATACTAGTCCAAATTTCGATTTATCAGTAAAAAGTTCTTTCTCTCTAAAAATTTATGTAGCGTCATCAGATGTAACTGGTAACTCACCAAACCAAATATCATTAAAATTACAAGATGGCAAAATTGGGCAACCTTGGACAACTCAAACTGAGATTATCAAAGCGATTCAGCTTGATACTTGGCAAACTGTAAAATTTGATTTTGCAAACGATCCAACAGCAGGATCACCAAATCCAACTTCAAGGACAGATTTTAATAGAGTTGTTTTGCAGGTAAATGGAGAGAATAATAATGACAATGTAATTGCTTACATAGATGATTTTGCTTGGGGAGACGATTTATTTACAGGTCCAATTCCACAAGATGATTTTGAAGGAAATGGAAATATTACAACTTGGGCAGGAGATAGTGCAGGTTTAAATACAGATTTTGTAAATCCTTATAAAAATGCAGATAATAATTCTGATAAGGTTTTAGAATATGATGATACTGGTGGTCAATATGCAAACATTCGTTTTGATGCAGCTTCAAATTTTAATATGGAAAAACACACTTTTTCTATTAAAGTATATGTAGCGTCAACAGATGTTACAGGAACTGCTCCAAATCAAGTTTCTTTAAAATTACAAGATGGTACAGCTTCTCAGCCTTGGGTTTTGCAGACCGAAATTGTAAAGCCAATTCAATTAGATACATGGCAAACACTTACCTTCGATTTTAAAAATGATACAACAGCTGGAGCAGCAACTCCTTTAGATAGAAAAGATTTTAATAGAGTTGTAATTCAAGTAAATGGAGAAAATAATAACGATAATGTTAAAGCGTATATAGACGACTTTAAATATCAATAAAAACAAATACAATGAAAAAAATAAAATTTATAAAAGCCATATTTTTCAGTATAATTCTTGTTTCTCTGGGATGTCAAGAAGATGAGTATTCATTTGGGGAAATTGTAACTCCATCAAATATTCAAATAACTGCAGAAATAAAAGGAGTAGATGCAGCGAATCCTAATGGAGATGGTAGTGGAGAAGTTATATTTAAAGTAGCTGCAGATAATGCTGTTTCTTATAAATTAGTGTTTGATGGTACAGAATATGTTTCATTATCAGGAGAGCAACAAATTATTTTCAGTAAATTAGGTTTAAACACCTATACTGTTACTGTAGTTGCTTCTGGTACAGCAGGTGTTTCTTCAAGTAAATCAATAAGTGTAGATGTTTTAGCAACATACTCACCACCAAACGATTTAATACAAAAATTATATGGTTTTGATCCTGCCACACCAAATGCAGTAACTACTAAAACTTGGAAAATTCAATCTGCCAAACCAGGTCATTTTGGTTTAGGCCCAGTTGGTGGTTCAACTCCAGTAGAATGGTATGGTGCAGGAGTAGATGAAAAAGCTAATGTTGGTATGTATGATGATCGTTTTATATTTAGTTCAGATGGTACGTTTCAACACAAAACTAATGGAGATGTTTTTGGTAGAGACCCTTTTATTATAAATGATTTAGGACCTAATACTTCAGGTACAGTAGATGGTGCTGATGTATTAAACTATGTATATGCAGATTATTCAGCAACCTACACATTAACTGCTCCTGCAGGAATAGAAACAATTAGTATTACTAATAATGGCTTTATAGGTTATTATACAGGTGGTAATCATAAATATCAAATATTTGATAGAGGTACACCAAATGAAATGATTTTAAGAACTACAGATGCAGATGCAACTTTCGATTGGTGGTTTACTATTGTTTTAGAATAGCACAGATTAAATAGAATAAGGTCAGATAAAACTGGCCTTTTCCTATTTCATAATAATACCCAAGCAATTGTTTTTTAGAATTAAATATAAACGATGTGCGAACTTATTAACCTAAACAGTTATAATTAATTAAAATTTGTACTACAACAAATTTTAATTAAACCAAACATTACCACAACATCATCTTTTTTTGTTTATCAAATTATGTTAAAATTGAGACAAAAATAACAAGTATAGCCAAAAAAAACTATATTTATTGCGATGTATGTTTTTTGTTGAGGTCTATTTTGTGTAAATATTAATGGTTAGTCACTATATTTATCAAAGTGAAATGTTTGCTTAAATATTTTAGGTGTTTTCCTTTTTTATGTAAACTTTAAACAAAAATCATTTCGCTCAAACAATACTAAATAATTTAATCAAACTTAATTATGAAGAACTTTTTTTTAAGATTAGTAATCATTTTATTTACTTTAAATGCTTATTCACAAGCAAATAAAATTTCTGTAGAGAAAGATAGTAAAGGAACTTGGTTGCAAGTAGATGGTAAACCATTTATGGTAAATGGTATAAATTGGGACTATGTTCCAATAGGATACAATGTTTTAGATGCTAAATTCTGGGAAAAATCAGATGCTATTATCAAAGCTGGTTTAGATGAAGAGATGCCTCTTTGGCAAAATATGGGTGTGAATGCTATTAGAACCTATATTGGTATGCCTCCAAAATGGATTACTTACATCTATGAGAATTTTGGTATATATACAATGATAAATCATCAATTTGGGGCTTATGGTCTAACCATAGATGGTGTATGGTATGCAAAAACAGTTTATTCAGACCCTAAAGTTCGTAAACATTTAATTGATTCTGCAGTATCTATGGCTAAAATGTATGAAAACACACCAGGTCTTTTATTATTTATGTTAGGTAATGAAAATAACTATCATTTAACATGGGAAGGAGCAGAAACTGATTCAGGTGTAATTATTAATGATGATGATAAAGCTAAAAGAGCTCAAGCAAGAGCTATGTATAAATTGTTTAATGACGCAACTTTAGCAATGAAACAAGTTGTGAAATCTCATCCAATTGGTATTTGTAATGGAGATTTATTGTATTTAGATATTGTTGCAGATGAGTGTAAAGATATCGACATTTATGGTACTAATATGTATCGTGGAGTTTCTTTTTCAGATGCGTTTTCTAGAGTTGATAAAGTATTTGACAAACCAATTTTATTTACAGAGTTTGGTTCTGATGCATACAATGCAAGAGATAATAAAGAAGATCAGTTAATGCAAGCCTATTATATGGTTAATAACTGGAAAGAGATTTACGAAAATGGTTATGGTCTTGGAAAAGCACAAAATTCTATTGGAGGTTTTACATTTCAATCTAGTGATGGTTGGTTTAAAGCTGGTTTTGATGATAGAAAAAACGCGGATATTCATGATACTAAAGCATCATGGCCAAGTAATGGTTATGGAAAAGATCAAGCAAAACCAGATGATAAAAATATGAATGAAGAGTGGTTTGGTATTGCTGCAAAAGGACCAACAGATATTAGAGGTTTGTATACGCTTTATCCAAGAGCAGCTTATTACGCTTTAAAAGAAGCACATGAACTTAATATTTTTGAAAGTACACAAGTAGCTGTACAAAATCATTTCAAAAATATAAATTTAATGGGAGCTGTCTTAAAAGCCAGAGGAGATAAAGCAGCAGTAGGAGGTAATCAAAAACTTCGTTTAAGTAATATGAGAGCCGAGTTTACAACTTTTAACACAGGAGGTAGTTTGTTAACAACACCAAATACAGTAGACCCAGCATCAACAGCTTATCCAGACAGATTAGGTTTTGATCATATGCAATCTTATTACATAGGCGTTCAAGGGAATCCATCTGCAGATATGAGAGCAGAGGTAAACTTTAATGTTTTAGGTAATGTTGCAGGTAATCCAATAGATGATATCTTTTATGAGAATGTTGGAAGAGTAACAACTGTAAATTCTGATAATGGAAATGTTGCTTTAACAGATAACAATCGAATGAGAGTTTATAATGCATCTTTTGAATGGAATGCTAAAGATTTTGATATGAGAGGTTTTTATAGAACTGGTCATTATCATTGGGGATATGAAGGAGATATTTTTGGATTATATCCAGAAGCAAATTATGGACCAAACTTAGATATCTATAATGGAGAAGTTCTAGGTATGGAAGTAGATGGTAAAGGAGCTTTTAAAGGTTTAAAAGCAGCATTTGGACCACAATTATGGTGGGTAGCAAATCCAGCGTTTTTATTAAAGTACACAAGAAAATTAGGTAACTACGATTTTACTGCAATTTATCATAGAGATATAGTTTCAGGAAATGGAATTGATGCAAATGGAAATAGAATTTTAGATCCTGTACAAATTAGAACTGGTGTTATACCAGCATTACCAACAGAAAGAGCAACGATTGCATTTGAAAGAAAAGGAGATCATTTTGGAATGCAAATAGGTGCAATTTGGGGAGGTAGACCATTAAATGGTAGGGTTTATCAAGATGTTAATGCAGCTGGTGTTGTAGTAAATGATAAAATTAAGGCAAGTGATAATTGGGGTGGTAAAGCTAAAGTTACTTATTCTAATGGAGGTCTTAATTGGTATGCTTCTGCTTCTACAATGGGCTTAGTTGCCAATGGAGGTGCAGATAATACAATGACTTTTACTGGTTGGAAATTAAAAGACTCTGGTAGTGGTAATATGAATAACTTTTTAACAGGTATAGCATATAATTTTGGTGGAAAATATCAAATAGCACCAAACTTTTTATGGCAAAAACCATTAGTAGCTGCTATGCCAAATGGTGGTGCTGCACCTGGTAGATTGAGAAACTTTGTAAACGATCCTTTTGCAGTTAGAGGTGGCAATAGAGAAACTCAGGCAATGGAAATTTTATTCACTTTCGATCCAACACCTGCATCATATATGTACGAGTGGAATAATGATAGAGCAGAAGATGCACCATTTGCAATGAACTTAGGTTTTGTGTTTCGTCATTTACCAACAACACAAGATGCAGCAATTGGTTTTTTAGCAGATCGTTCTTTTTTCGCATTTGCACAATCAGCACCAGCTGAAAATTTATGGGAAGTAAACTCAAGAGTTGTATCTAAGATAAACCCAGATTTAGGGTTTGTGGCTAATTTTTATTATGGAAATGGTCAAGCTAGTGGTTCTAGTGGTGTTGCAGATGTTAACGGAAACAGGTTAATTAGAAGAGGTGGAGCAGATTTAAAAATGATTTATAACAGAATGAAAATTTCAGCTTTTGCGAAATTTAATGATTGGGGTCCTTTCGATTATCATAGAGATTTTAACTTAACCTATCCTACACAATTAATGTTAGATTTTTCTACAACATTAGGGAAACCAGATTGGTTTATTTTACCAGGCACACAAGTAGGTATTAGAGGTACTTGGCGTTCTTTAAATGAATTTTCTCCTAGATATTCAGAAATGGCTAATCCAACAGGGTTTCCAAATGGTTCAGAATGGGAAATCAGAACGTATGTACATATTAACATTGGACAATAATAAATAATAAGAAATATGAAAACTATAAAATATATTTATTCGAAAATCACTCTTTTTTTAGTGTTAATTTTATTAGTTACCACTGGCTGTGAGCGAGAGCTTTCAGATGATGTTGTAGAAGCAACTTTCTCCTCAACTGCAGAGATTTTTACAGACACACCAGTTGGAATGGGAACGGATTTTTATTTTCCATATATAGGAGAACCATCAAACCCATTAGGGTCTAAATTAACAGCTTGGTCTATTGATACAGATATTAGTTATCAAGGTAGTGCTTCTATGCGTTTTGATGTGCCAAATGCAGCAGATCCTGAAGGAAATTTTGCAGGTGCTTTATTTAAAATTGACGGAGCAGGTAGAAATTTAACCAAATATAATGTTTTAACTTTTTGGGCTAGAGCTTCTCAGGGTTGTTCAATTGCAGAAATTGGTTTTGGTGAAGGGGATTTTGCAACAAAACTAGAAAACGTAAATCTATCTACACAATGGACTAAATATTTTATCCCTATACCAGATCCATCAAAATTTTTACAAGAAAGAGGTATGTTATTTTATTCAGCAGGTTCAATTAACGGTTTTGGTTATACGTTTTGGATTGATGAATTAAAGTTTGAATCTATAAGTACTCTAGGAGTAGCTGTACCATATATCCAAAATGGGAATAATGAAAACTCTTCAGTATTTGTTGGTGATAATAGTTTGTCTATAAGTGGTATTGGAGCTACATATAAATTACCAAATGGTTTTGATCAAAAAGTAAATATAAACTCTTCTTTCTTTGACTTCAACTCTTCAGATGCCAGTGTAGCAGCAACAACAGGAAGTAATATTTCTATTGTGGGATCAGGTGCTGCTGTATTAACAGGTTCTTTAAACGGAAAAGATGCAGCAGGTTCTTTAAATATTAGTTCTGTAGATTTAGCACCAACACCAACCTTACCTCAAGCAAATGTAATTTCGATTTTTAGTGATGCTTATACAAACAATCCAGTAGATTATTTTAATGGTTATTGGGGTTTTTCAACAACTCAAGGTCAGGATGATATTGATGTAAATGGAAATAAAATGATAAAATATACAGAATTAAATTTTGTGGGAACAGAATTTCAGGGAACACCAATAGATATTTCATCAATGACACATTTTCATATTGATATTTTGGTAGATGAGCCAATAGATTCAGGAGATTTTATTAGAATTCAGTTAGATAATTTAGCAGGTAGAAAAGGTGCTTTCACAATAAACTTAAACTCTACACCAGCGCTTAAAAATGGTGGATGGATAAGTTTAGATTTACCATTTTCTAGTTTTGGTTTAAATCCTAATACCACAGACTTAAAACAACTTGTCTATGTTTCTGATGCTACAGTAAAAACTATTTATGTAGACAATATTTATTTCCATAATTAAGATAGTTAATTTTTAAAAATAATTAAGATATTCTTATAAACACGTTTTTTTAAGAATATCTTTTTTAGAAATTTAAGTAGAAAATCAATATTTAATAAAAGTCTGTATAAAGTACTTAAAGTGACAAATTAAACTTAAAAAAGTAATAACTTTTTTAGACAATAAATATTAATAAATCTTTAAAAATAACAAAAGGTTTAAAGAATAAAATTTATAATGACAAAGAATACTATTTATTTAGGTAATAATAAAATTAACAACCAATCTTTAGAAGTTACTGGAGAGTTGTTAAATTTTGATAACGAAGTATATTACAAAATATCTAACAGTGATAAGATGAGACCTTTTTTTATGAGTCTTGTAAGCAACTCAAATCATTGGATGTTTATCTCAAGTAATGGAGGTTTAACTGCTGGTAGAAAAGATGCAGAAAGCTCTTTATTTCCTTATTATACAGATGATAAAATTACAGAATCTGCAGATGTAACTGGTAGTAAAACCATTTTGCAAGTTCATAAAGATGATAAAATATTTTTATGGGAACCATTTTCAGATAAATATCAAGGAGTTTATACAATCAAAAGAAACCTTTATAAAAATAGTTACGGAAATAAAGTCGTTTTTGAAGAAATAAATGAAGATCTAGGATTAACTTTTAGATATCATTGGAATACTTCAAACGAATATGGTTTTGTTAGAAAATCGAACTTAATAAATAATACAAATTCTAAAGTAGATATTACAATTTTAGATGGAATTCAGAACATTCTTCCTTATGGAGTTACTTCTGCAATTCAAGGCATTCGAAGTAATTTAGTAGATGCTTACAAGAAAAGTGAGTTAGAAACTGAAACAGGAATAGGTATTTTTGCATTGAGTGCAATTATTGTTGATAAAGCAGAACCAAGTGAAGCTTTAAAATCAAACTTAGTTTGGTCTTATGGAGTTGAAAATCCTAAATATTTAATTTCTTCAAGGCAATTAGATAATTTTAGAAATGGTGAAGATATTCAGCAAGAAGTAGATATGAAGGCTGAAAAAGGCGCATATTTTACAATTCAAGATTTTTCATTAAAGAGTAATGAAGAAAAATCTTGGATGCTAATTGCAAACGTAAATCAGAATCTGAATTCATATCACAGTTTAGCAAATATCATTAAAAATGATAAAAATTTAGAAAATACATTACAAGAAAGTATTAATGAAGGAACAGAAAGTTTAATAGAATTAACTGCTGCTTCAGATGGTTTACAATTAGGAGAAATTCAACTAAGAAATACAAGACATTTCGCAAATACACTTTTCAATATTATGAGAGGTGGTATTTTTGATAACAATTATCAAATAGAAAAAGAAGATTTTATAAAATATCTATCAAAAGCAAATGCAGAAGTTTACAAAAATCAACAAGAAGTTTTAAATAATCTTCCAGAAGAATTTACAACAGAATACATAAAAGATATTGCTAAAGTGAATAATGATAGCGATTTTAAAAGATTGTGTATCGAATATTTACCATTAAAATTTAGTAGAAGACATGGAGACCCAAGTAGACCATGGAACCGTTTTTCTATCAACACAAGAAGTGAAATAGATGGTTCTAAAATTTTAGATTACGAAGGAAACTGGAGAGATATTTTCCAGAATTGGGAAGCCTTAGCACATTCATATCCTGAGTTTATAGAAAGTATGATTCATAAGTTCTTAAACGCTTCTACTTTTGATGGTTACAATCCTTACAGAGTTACCAAAGGTGGTTTTGATTGGGAAGTAATAGAACCAGATGATCCTTGGTCTTACATTGGTTATTGGGGAGATCATCAAATAATTTATCTATTAAAATTCTTAGAATTTATCGAGAATTATTATCCAGGTAAATTAGCTAACAGTTTTACTGATCAAGTTTTTGTCTATGCAAATGTGCCTTATAAAATAAAAAGTTATGAGGAAACTTTACAGAATCCAAAAGATACGATTGATTTTGATGAAAAACTAAATCATAAAATTGATGATTTAAGGGCTGAAATTGGTGCAGATGGTGCTTTATTAAGAGATGCAAACGATTCTATTTACAGAGTAAATATGATGGAGAAATTGTTAGCAACAGTGTTGGCAAAAGTCTCTAATTTTATTCCTGAAGCAGGTATTTGGCTAAACACTCAAAGACCTGAATGGAATGACGCAAATAACGCTTTAGTAGGGAATGGCGTTTCTATGGTAACATTGTATTACCTAGAAAGATTCTTAAATTTCTTTGAAGGTGTTGTTTCTAAATCAGATACAGAAACTATAGAAATTTCTGAAGAATTAATTACGTTTTTTAATCAAATAGTATCAACTTTAAAAGACAACAAAACAATTCTTGCAGGTAAAGTTTCTAATGAAGAAAGAAAATCTGTTATAGATGGTGTTGGTCAAGCAGGAAGTGATTACAGAAAAAGTATTTATAAAGACGGATTCAAAAATAAAAAAGAGACTATTTCTAAAGATCAACTTTTAGAATTTTTCAACATTACCAAAAAATATACAGAACATACAATTGAAGCAAATAAGCGTAAAGATAATTTATACCATGCTTATAATTTGATGACTGTAGAAAACGACAAAGAAGTATCAATTTCTTACTTGTCAGAAATGTTAGAAGGTCAGGTTGCAGTTTTAAGTTCAGGTTATTTATCACCTAAAGAAGCATTAGCAGCTTTAGATGGTTTAAAAGCTAGTGCTTTATTTAGAGAAGATCAATACAGTTATATTTTATATCCAGACAAAGATTTAGGTAGATTTATTGATAAAAATAATATTCCTGCTAAATCTGTAGAAAAATCAAAATTATTACAACAATTATTAAGAGATGGTAATAACCAAATCATCGAAAAAGATGTTGCTGGTAAGTATCATTTTAATGGTAATTTCAACAACGCAAATATTTTAAAAGAAGGTTTAGAAAACTTATCAACTGATTATAAATCGTTAGTAAATGAAGAAGAAAACCTATTATTAGATATTTATGAAGAAATGTTCGATCATAAATCTTTTACAGGACGTTCAGGAACATTTTTTGGTTATGAAGGTTTGGGTTCTATTTATTGGCATATGGTTTCTAAACTGCTACTAGCTGTTCAAGAAAATTGTTTGTTAGCAATAAATTCTAATGAAAGCGAAGAAGTAATAGGTAGATTATTAGAGCATTATTACGAAATAAATGAAGGAATTGGGGTTCATAAATCACCTGAATTTTATGGCGCTTTTCCAACAGATCCATATTCTCATACTCCAGCAGGAAAAGGAGCACAACAACCAGGGATGACAGGTCAAGTAAAAGAAGATGTTTTATCTAGATTTGGTGAGTTAGGTGTTTTTGTAAAAAATGGAGAAGTTACTTTTAATCCAAGACTATTAAGACAAGAAGAGTTTTTAAAAGATGCTAAAGATTTTAATTATGTAAATATAAATGGGGATAAAAAAACACTCATTTTAGACTCAGATACACTAGCATTTACTTATTGTCAAGTTCCTATTGTTTATCAAATTTCAGATGAGAATAAATTAAAAGTTTTTTATGAAAATGGAAAAAACTCGGAAGTAAGGGATTTAAAATTAAGCCAAGAAAATAGCACTGAGTTATTTAAAAGAACAGGGAATATTAAAAAAATTATTGTTTCTACAGAAAGTAATTAGTAACTAAAAACCAAAATTATGAACATAAATTTTAAAATATTCATAGCAGTCACAATGTTGACTTTTGGTATTGGATGCAACAAAAAAACAAAAGTGAAACAAGAACAAAAAGTTGAAATGACAGCAGCAAAAATTTTAGGAAATCCTGATTATTTGGCAATATCTTATGGTGGCTATAGAGAAACATCAAGAGAAATTCAACCGACAATAAATGAGTTAAAAGAGGATATGAAAATTCTTTCAGCAATGGGAATTAAGATTCTTAGAACTTATAATGTACAACCAAAATTGCCTCATGCTGCTAACCTTCTAAAAGCGATAAGTGAGTTAAAAAAGGAAGATTCAACTTTCGAAATGTATGTAATGTTAGGTGCTTGGATAGATTGTTTAAATGCTTGGACAGATAAAGTGCCAAATCACGATGTAGAAAGTGCACAAAATGAAGGGGAAATTGCAAGAGCTGTAGCTTTGGCTAATCAATATCCAGATATTGTAAAAGTTATTGCAGTTGGTAATGAAGCAATGGTAAAATGGGCTACAAGTTATTATGTGCAACCATCAGTAATTTTAAAATGGGTGAATCACTTACAAGATTTAAAGAAAAACGAAAAGTTATCTAAAGATGTATGGATTACTAGTTCAGATGATTTTTCTTCTTGGGGTGGAGGAGACTCATTATATCATACAGAAGATTTAAAAAAATTGATAAAATCTGTAGATTATATCTCTATGCATACGTATGCTTATCATAATTCACATTACAATCCTGCTTTTTGGGCAGTCCCAGAAAATGAGCAAAACTTTTCAGATTTAGAAAAAATTAACTTAGCAATGCTTAGAGCAAAAAGTTTTGCAATGCAACAATATGATAGTATAAAAGGCTATATGAAAAGTTTAGGAGTTAACAAGCCAATTCATATTGGTGAAACTGGTTGGGCAACAATTTCTAGTGGTCATTATGGTGTAAATGGTTCTAGAGCTACAGATGAATATAAACAAGGATTATATTATAAACATTTGAGAGAATGGACCAATAAAGCAGGGATTTCTTGTTTCTATTTTGAAGCTTTTGATGAACAATGGAAAGATGCTCAGAACCCTAATGGCTCAGAAAACCATTTTGGGTTGATAAACCTAAAAGGTGAAGCAAAATTCCCTCTTTGGGAATCTGTTGATAAAGGAGTTTTTAAAGGGTTAACTAGAAATGGAAAACCAATTACTAAAACTTTTGGTGGCAATAAAGAGGCATTAATGCAAGAAGTTTTAGTGCCAAACACAGATTATAAAAGATAAAAGCCAACACAATGAAACCAAACTATTTTTTCTTGATACTTTTTTTAATGATGATCATGAGTTGTAATCAAAATGATAATAAATTAGATGTAGCTGTTTATGAAACTTCAGAAGCAGGAAACAAACTAACAAAAATTTCAAATTTTACTGCAGATAAGAATGCATCAACTATAAAATTGAATCCAGAAAAAACGTTTCAAACTATTACTGGTTTTGGTGGAGCTTTTACAGAATCATCTGCATATTTATTAAATAAATTGAGTCAGAAAAATAGAGATACCATTCTTCAGGCTTATTTTGCAGAAGATGGCGCAAATTATTCTTTAACAAGAACTCATATGAATTCTTGTGATTTTTCATTATCTCAATATTCATATTCTCCAGTTGAAAATGATATGGATCTAGAACATTTCACCATAAAAGATGATATGGATGATTTAATTCCGATGATAAAAGATGCAATGAAAGTTTCTAAAGACGGATTTAAAATATTTGCTTCACCTTGGACGGCTGCTCCTTGGATGAAAGATAATAAAGAATGGGTTGGAGGTAAGTTATTGCCAAAATATTATGACACTTGGGCATTGTTTTTTTCAAAATATATAGATGCATACAAAGAAGAAGGAATAGATATTTGGGGTTTTACAGTAGAAAACGAACCTCATGGAAATGGAAATAATTGGGAAAGTATGCATTATTCTCCTGAAGAAATGACAGAATTTGTGCAACATCATTTAGGACCAAAATTAGAAAAAGATGGTTATGGAGATAAAATTATTTTGGGTTATGATCAAAATAGAGCAGGAGTAAAAGAATGGGTAGATGTAATGTTTAAAGATGAAGCTTCTTCAAAATATTATGATGGTACTGCAATTCATTGGTATGAAAGTACCTATGAAGTTTTTCCAGAAGCATTACAATATGCACATAATAAAGCACCAAATAAATATTTAATTGAAACTGAAGGTTGTATAGATTCTCAAGTTCCTGTTTGGCAAGATGATGCTTGGTACTGGAAAAAAGAAGCTACAGATTGGGGTTGGGATTGGGCTCCAGAAGATCAAAAACATTTACACCCTAAATATGCACCAGTAAACAGATATGCAAGAGATATTATTGGTTGCCTTAATAATTGGGTAGATGGATGGGTAGATTGGAATATGGTTTTAGATAAACAAGGAGGCCCAAATTGGTTCAAGAATTGGTGTGTAGCACCAGTAATTGTAGATCCAGAAAAAGACGAAGTATACTTTACGCCACTTTTTTATACAATGGCTCATTTTAGCAAATACATAAGACCAGCATCTAAAGTTATTGGTTTAGAAAATTCTGATAAAGAATTGCAAGTAACTGCTACTCAAAATCCAGATGGTTCTATAGCTGTAGTTATTTTTAATGAAGGAAAAACAAAAAAGAGTTTCAAATTACAATTAGCAGAAAAAGAAACTCATATAAATATAGATGCTCAGGCATTACAAACAATTATGATTGCTGCAAATTAAGCAAAACAACTAATATTAACTAAAAATATCTTAATATGTCACAACAGTTAACACCATCTAGAGGTAAAGTTCCAATTGGACAAAAAGCTGCATTTGGAGCAGGTCATTTAGTGCTGAATTTATTGCCAGGTTCATTAGCAGTATTTATGTTCTTTTTATTAACAGCCTTTGGAATGGATCCATTTTTGGCTGGTTTGTTAGGTGGTCTTCCAAGAATTTTTGATGCAATTACCGACCCAATTATGGGTTTTATAACAGACAATACTAAATCTAAATGGGGACGAAGAAGACCTTATATTTTCATAGGTGCTATTTTAAGTGGTGTTTTATTTGCTTTATTGTGGCAATTAGATCCTAATAGTACTCAAAATTATAATTTTTGGTACTTCTTAATTATGTCTATGGTTTTCTTAATAGGAAATACAATGTTTGCAACTCCTTTAGTAGCACTTGGATATGAAATGACTTCAGATTATAATGAACGTACGCGTTTAATGGCGTTTTCTCAAACTATTGGGCAATTCGCTTGGATGATTGTTCCTTGGTTTTGGGTAATCATAGCAAATAAAGATATGTTGCCTATTTCTTTAGAAGAAATAAATAGAATTGCTGCACTTGGTATGAGTGAAGCAGAAACAGCTAAACTTACTACAGAAGCAATGCAAGCAAATGGGGTGAGAAAACTTTCTGTTATTGTTGGTGCAGCATGTATCATTCTTGGTATTTTTCCAGCATTATTTTGTAAAGGAATTGATTCTGCTAATATGGAGAATCGAAAAGAGATTAGTTTTAAATCTATGGGATCTAATTTAATAGACCTATTTAAAGGTATAGCTCAAGTTTCAAAAAATAAACCATTTGCAAAACTTTGTGGCGCAACTTTTTTAGTATTTAACGGATTTCAAATGGTTGCAGCTTTTAGTGTATATATTATTGTTTTTTATATGTATAATGGTAGTTATGAAGAAGCTGGTACATTACCTGCATGGTTTTCTACTGTAACTGCAATAATTACAGCTTTTGGTGTGATACCTATTGTTTCATGGATGGCAAGTAAATGGGGTAAAAGAAGAGCGTTTATTTATTCTACTGCTATTTCTATTGTAGGTTATATGCTAAAATGGTGGGCTTTCGATCCTGAGAATCTATATTTATTATTTATGCCAATCCCATTTATGGCTTTTGGTTTAGGAGGGTTATTTACTTTAATGATGTCTATGACAGCTGATGTATGTGATTTGGATGAATTAGAAAATGGTATGCCTAGAAAAGAAGGTACTTTTGGTGCAATTTATTGGTGGATGGTTAAATTGGGGCAAGCTTTAGCATTAGTTTTAAGTGGTTTAGTTTTAAAATTTGTTGGTTTTGATGGAGCTGCTGTTTCACAATCGGCAGAAACTTTAACTAGTTTACGAATTGCAGATGTAGCAATTCCTTGTGTTACTGCTGGAATAGCTATAGTAATTATGTGGAAATATAGTTTATCTGAAAAAAGAGCAAGAGAAATAAAGGATATTCTAGTAGAAAGAAGAGGAGAATTATAAAAATTATAATTATATAAAATGTCATATAGAAAAGAACACCATTTTTCTTTAAAATTTAAAGAAGGTTCAGCAAATACTGGAGTAGATTTTAATGAATATTCAACTAAAGAATTAAGAAAACTTTGGAGAGAAACTTTAGATGCAGGAATGCATGGAATTTGTTTTAGTATGTATGAAGATGGTCAAGAACCAGGAGATACAATCACAGAAGAACAAGTAGAAAGAAGAATAAAAATCCTTAAACCATATACAAAATGGATTCGCTCTTTTTCTTGTATAGAAGGTAATGAACATATACCAAAAATTGCAAAAATGCAAGGTTTAAAAACTATGGTAGGTGCTTGGTTAGGAGATGATCCAGAAAAAAATGAACAAGAAATTGATGCTTTAATTCAATTAGGAAAAGAAGGACTTGTAGATATTGCAGCAGTTGGTAACGAAGTTTTATATAGAAACGATTTAACTTTAGAAGAGTTATTAAGTCATATAAAAAGAGTAAAAGAAGCATTACCAAATGTAACAGTTGGGTATGTAGATGCTTATTACGAATTTACAAAACATCCAGAATTAGTAGAAATAAGTGATGTTATTCTATCAAACTGTTATCCTTTTTTTTTTTTTTTTCCAATAGAGCATTCTTTAAACCATATGCAAAGTATGTTTGGTCAAGCCACAGATGCTGCAAAAGGAAAAAAAGTAATTATTACAGAAACTGGCTGGCCTAGTGAAGGTGGAAGTGAAGGAGCAGCAGAATCCTCATCAGAAAATACAATGAAGTATTTTATAGACACCCAAGTTTGGTCTGCAAAAGAAAATGTAGAGGTTTTCTATTTCTCTTCTTTTGATGAATCTTGGAAAGTAGGAGATGAAGGAGATGTAGGTGCTTATTGGGGTTTATGGGATAAAAAAGAAAACCTAAAATTCTAATTTTATACAATAATATATAAGTATTTTTATTCGTTATTTATGATAAAACTCTGTAAATCAATCGTGATTACAGAGTTTTTTTATGTTTAAACTATACTTTTTAATCATCTACCTAAACAGTTGCTAAAAACACCTATACATTACCCATACAAAATATGTGATTAGTCTATAAGTATAAACTTTAACATTTCCTGTAAAAGATAAAAACATAAGCTATCATTGACTTTTTTTAGTGTTTTTAATTAATTATTTTATTATACACAACTGTATGTTTTTTGTTCAGGTAAAAAAAGGTAATATTAAACACTTTCTAGTTAATATTGTATATAACTTTTTAAAACACATACATTATGAAAAAAATTACCTTATTATTTGCCTTATTGATTACATCAATTGGGTTTTCACAAGACCTTTTATTAGGTTTCGAAAGTGGAGAAAGTGGAGGACTTAATGGAGGTCCTTTTGGAAATGCTGACGCATTACAAGTTAACCTTGTTGCTGGTACTGGATCAAATACTACACAGGTAGCAGAATTCATTGCTAATTCTGCTGGTGAAGTTTGGCAAGGTATTAATATAAACTTAACTAAAAATGTAGATCTTTCAGATACACAAACAATGACTATTGATGTAAAATCTTCAAAGGCTATTACTTTTTTAGTAAAAGTAAATGGTGGTTTAAGCGGTGCTCCTGAAGCTGCTGCAGAAGTTACACATAATGGTGATAATACATGGCAAACTCTTTCTTTCACTTTTAATTCAGCTAAAGATAATAAAGCTGCTGCTGCTAATGGTAAGTATGCTAGTTTTGTAATACACGCTTATTGGGCTGCAGGTGTAGCTATATTTGATAATGTAACAAAAGACGAGAGAACTTTTTATGTAGATAATATTAAGGGTAAGTCTTCTGCACCAGTTGTACAATTTGTGCCAACTGTAGCACCTTCACCAACAAATTCTGATACAACAATTTTAAGTATTTACAATGATACAGGCGCATTTGCAGGAAAATCTGCTACTTGGACTCAAGATTATGCATTTGGAACCAATGGAGGAGATGTAGATACTGATGCCACTGAATCTGGTGTTAATAATGCATTGAAAATGGATTTTTCAGTTGCAGGTTGGGGAGCAGGTACAAATAGTCCTGTAGATATTACAGGAAATACACACATACATTTTGATTATTATGCTCCAGCTGGTGCTGCAGGTGCAAATGGACACGAATTCAAATTTATCGTTATAGGTGAGGGCCAAGGAGAAAAAGATTTCACATTCAAAGAATCTGGTGCTGATGCTGTTATTGAGTTTGATAAATGGGTAAGTGTTGATATACCTTTAACACATTACACAGCATTGGGTTTAACTTTAGATAAGTTTTTACAGTATAAATTGGGTTCAACTTCTGATCTTAATACTAAAGTAGTATTTTTTGATAACATATATATATACAATTCAGCTACTGCAAATGTAGATAACAATAAACTGTTAGGTTTCTCTATGTATCCAAATCCTGCTAATAATAGTTTAAATATTTCTGCTAATGGTAATATAGAAAAAGCTGAAATATTTAATGTTTTAGGGAAAAAAGTACAATCTTTTAATCTTAACAGTTCTAAAGAAACTTTAGACATCTCTAACTTATCAACTGGTATATATTTAGTTAAGTATGTTGTAGATAATAAGGTAGGTACTGCTAAATTTATAAAACAATAATAGTTATTGGGGGATAACTTAAATTGTAAAACGCTCAAATTTAATTTGAGCGTTTTTTTTATTTCCAAATTTTTTACGCATATTTGCAGCTCAAAAATAACAGAATAAACTAAATTTTAGCTTATGAATATATATAACCAACATAAAAACGGACGCTTTTTGCGACTATTTAACTGTATATTCTAAATATAAATTTTAAATAAAGTAGTAAAAACGTCCAAAATTCATTTTCTGGACGTTTTTTATGAAAAATGATTTCGATTTTTTTAATCGAAAGTACAGATAAATTGTCTTTCCCACGAAAGTGGGAATCTAAATAAAAATTAATTAAAATTTTTATGAAAAATTTTAGATGCAAATAAAAAGTGTAAGTATTAACTATATATCACAACTTCAAAGAGTTAACTAAACTCACAATTTCTGATGAATTTCGGACAGGAACTCTATTCCTTAATCATAACATAATAAACTGATAATCAATAAAATAAATTAAAATTTTATTTGTGTAATTCAAAAAGTCGTTATAGGTTTGCATCGCAATTAAGCAACAATAATCGCTGAAACAAGTTCAGCATAAAAACGAAGTACAATGATTATATTTTCATTTAACAAAAACATACAAAGAGAGCCAGGTTCTTTTTATTGTTTACTTCGTGACTTTCACAAATAGCATATTAAAACTATATATGAGAAGTCCGAAGTTGTAAAATTTCGGACTTTTTTTATTCCAAAGACTTTTCCGAAACAAAATTTAAAAAGGGAATCAACAAAAAGTTGAGTTTCATAAGCTTTAACAGTCAAAAATTAAATTTTTGGGCGTTTTAACAGGCTTTCCACTATATCTTTTTGTGAAAAACAAAAAGGATGTCGTTTCAATCCCTAACGCAAATTACCTGCTAGCCAATTGCCAAAAGCAAAAAGCTGTCAGCAAATTTAAAAATAAAATGAAAACAAAAACAATACAAATATCAGCAGGAAAAGGCACAATAGAATGTGCTTTTGTAGTTGCTAAAGTGTTAAAAATATTCCTAAAAGAATTGATTTTCAATAAGATTGAATATACAATTCTCAACAGAGAAACAGGAATGGAAAATGGTACAGTGCAATCTGTAAGTGTGCAAATAAAAGGAAACCAACTTGCTGATTTTACAAAAAATTGGTTGGGTACAATTCAATGGATTGGTACATCAACATTTAGAAAAAATCACAAACGTAAAAACTGGTTTATTGGTTGTTTTGAGGTAGAAGATTTATCAACAATGCATATCAATGAAAATGAAATTCAATTTCAAGCTATAAGAAGTTCAGGAGCTGGAGGTCAGCACGTAAATAAAGTAAGTTCTGCAATTAGAGCAAAACATTTAAAAACAGGTTTACAAGTTTTGGTTATGGATAGCAGATCTCAACATCAAAATAAGAAAATAGCAATTAAAAGAATACAAGAAAAAGTGGCTGTTTTTAATTTAGAGAAAGCTAAAGAACAAATCAAAAATGAATGGGAAAATCACCAAGATTTAGAAAGAGGAAATCCGATTCGAGTTTTTACAGGAACAGATTTTAAGCAAATTAAAAAAGATAAATCATTTAAAAGTAAGAGAAGTCAACTCAAGAATGATTTAAGAAAACAATTAAAATAAAATGGGAACACTAATAAACAACTACGTTTTTAAAGCATTAGATTCTTATCATTATGATTTAGAAGAAACGATAGAATCTTTAAATTATGCTTTGTCTTATGATGATAAAAATACAATGGCATTAACTTTAATGGGAAAAGTGTACGCAGAAAAGTTATATAAATATGAGGAAGCTATTGTGTATTACAAACAAGTATTAGCAGAAAACATCTATGCTTTTGAAGTTTATACACCTTATATAAACTCGCTTTTATGGAATGAAGATTATAAAGAAGTTGAAGAGTTTATTGATTTTGCTTTAACTGTAAAAGGATCTGATAAAGCCGTTTTATATTTAAAGAAAGCCGTTTTAAATGAGCAATTAAAAGAATATAAAAAAGCATTGACTTTTATAAAACCTTCAAAAGCAAACACTTTCAATTCAGATTTTATGGAAACCATAAATGAAGTAAAAGATAGAATCAAAGG
>JBGCFX010000148.1:0-2767 GCA_045110395.1 Polaribacter sp. | reverse complement strand
AGTGTATGCGTTAAACCTCTTCTGAAGCCAGATAAATGTGTTCCACCTTCATGCGTATTTATATTGTTTACGTAAGAATGTAAATTTTCTGCATAAGAAGTATTGTAAACCATTGCAACTTCAACAGGAATACCGTTTTTCTCTCCTTCCATAGAAATTACAGAAGCAGTTAGTTGTTCGCGAGTAGAATCTAAATATTTAATAAACTCTGGTAAACCTTCATCAGAGTGAAAAATTTCAGATATAAAGTTCCCTTCATCATCTTTATTTCTTTTATCTGTTAAAGTAATTGTGATTCCTTTATTCAAATACGCTAATTCGCGCATTCTAGTTGCCAAAGTTTCGTAATTATATTCTGTAGTTTGTGCAAAAATTGATTTATCTGGTAAAAAAGTAACAATAGTACCAGTAAAATCGGTTTCTCCAATGGTTTTAACAGGATATAAGGTTTTACCTTTGGCATATTCTTGTTGCCAAACTTTACCTTCTTTATGAACAGTTGCTGTTAAATGGTCTGAGAGTGCATTAACACAACTTACACCCACACCATGTAAACCACCAGAAACTTTGTAAGAATCTTTATCGAATTTACCACCAGCACCAATTTTTGTCATTACAACTTGTAATGCAGCAACACCTTCTTTTTTGTGGATTCCAACCGGAATTCCACGACCATTATCTTTCGTTGTAACAGAATTGTCTTCGTTAATTGTAACATCTATTGTATCACAATAACCACCCTTTGCTTCGTCAATAGAATTGTCTACAACTTCATAAACTAAATGATGTAAACCACGCTCACCAACATCTCCAATATACATTGAAGGACGCATTCTTACGTGTTCCATTCCTTCTAATGCCTGAATACTGGAGGCATCATATTGTTTTTTTTCTTCGCTCATTATATCGAATTAAATTATATTTTTGATTGAAAATTGTATAAAATACAACCTATCAAATATAAGAAAATACATTGCTTTTATTCCTTTTTTGTTGATAAAAATGAAAAATGTTGATAACTCTAAAAGTTTCTTAAATCGCTTAAAACATATCTTAAATCTTAAATTCTACATTTTCTTTACTCTTTTTTAGTTTGATTTTAGAATAGTGTATTAGCATTCTTATTCTGTGATTTTAAATTTTTAAAACTACATCGAATTAGAGAAGATTTATCCTCAAAAAAAGTTTTCTTATATGATGTTTATCACGTTTTGAAAAGAAAGTTCGGTCTAATTTTGTCTTGTATTTTTGAATAACACATGAAAATGAAATCATTAAAAATAGGATTGTTGATATTAATTTTAAACTTATCAGCATATTCATTTGCCCAAGAGAAAAAAGAATTTAAACCGATAATTAAATGGAATATGACTTCGCAAATTTGGCTGCGTTATTCAGATTTAAATAGTGGTTCTTTAATTGATGATGAATTAACGAGTAGTTTTATGGATATTTCCATAAGACGTTTAAGAATACCTGTGTCTTCGCAAATTACACCCAAAATATTTGTGTATTCAATTTTTGGAGGGAACAACTATAACTTTAAAAATAAAACGTTTCAATTAGAGGTGTTAGATTTGTATGTAGAATATTCTTTTGATAAAGCTTTTGAAGTTGGTGTAGGTAAATCTGGTTGGCAAGGTTTAAATAGATGGAACATTCGTTCTTCAAAAACAATGATGGGACTAGATTCCCCTTTATTTACTCTAAACTCAGTTGAAAAAAATGACGATTTAGGACGTTTATTTGGTGCTTGGATAAAAGGGCAGTTTGGGAAGTTTGATTATAGATTGGCATTTAATAGACCTTTTATTGTTTCAACTATACCAAATGGAGAGGTCAATTTTGCAAATCATAAACCTAGAGTTAAAACGTCTACTTATGTAAAATATCAATTTTTTGAGCACGAATCTAACAAATCTGCATATCAAACAGGAACGTATGCACAAGCTAAAAAAGTGTTTAATATTGGAGCAGGTTTTCAGTTTCAAGACAAAGCAATGAGCGATGGTGATGCAAAGTTGTCATCAACTAATTTTTATGATATGAAACACTGGGCTGTGGATTCTTTCTTAAACCTACCTTTAGCAAATGATGCTGCAATAACTGCATATTTGGGTTATTATGATTACGATTTTGGAAACGATTATCTTAGAAATGTTGGTGCGAACAATCCTACAACAAGTGGAGGAACTGATTTTAATGGAGCAGGAGTTGCTTTCCCAATGATAGGTTCTGGAACAACTTGGTATATGCAATTTGGATATGCGTTTAAAGCGACTGAAATTTTACAACAATCTTTTGTTGTGCAACCAAATATTGCCATTCAAAGTTCTAATTGGGATGCATTACATAATCGAATGACAGTTTATGATTTCACTGTAAATTTTTTACTAGATGGAAAACACAATACTAAGTTTAGTTTAGGATATCAACACAGGCCAATTTTTAACGCAACAACAATTGTACAAAAAGGGTATAAAGGAATGGCAGTAATGCAATATCAGATTTCGTTGAAATAATTTACAAATAGTTAAAGTGAAAAAATCCGCTAAATGCGGATTTTTCTTAGTTGATATATACTGTAATTTTATCTCATAATCCTAACATTCATTTCTTCTACTTTTTTATCAGATAAAATTGAGGGAGCATTAAATAATAAATCTTCTGAAGTACCAGTTTTTGGGAAAGCCATCACTTCTCTAATTGAAGCTTTTTTCTCTAAAATCATCATTAACCTGTCAACTCCCCAAGCAATTCCTCCATG
>JBGCFX010000147.1:0-7895 GCA_045110395.1 Polaribacter sp. | reverse complement strand
AAAAAAATAAAAAAAGTGAGTTAAAATAAATTTTTCAACTTTAATACTGTTGTATCAATCTCTTTTTGAGTTGTATACTTGGAAAAAGAAAAACGTACTGAAGTTTTATCTGCATCTGCATCACTTAAAATTTCTGCTAAAACGTGAGAACCTATATTGCTTCCACTTTGGCAAGCACTTCCTCCAGAAACAGCTATTCCTGCTAAGTCTAAGCTAAAAAGCAGCATATTATTATTTACAGGGAAACGAACATTTAAAATAGTATAACTACTTTTATCTAAATCTGATGAAAGTCCATTAAATTCAATATTTTCTGATATTTTTTTCAATTCAGAAATAAGATAAATCTTTAAGTTTTCTATGTATTTTTTATCTTTATTAATATTAGATACTGCTATTTCTAAGGCTTTTTCCATTCCTAAAATGCTATGTACATTTTCTGTACTAGATCTTGCCCCTTTTTCTTGATCTCCTCCATGTAACATTGGTAAAATTCCGAAACCTTTTTTAAAATAGGCAAAACCAACACCTTTTGGTCCGTGAAATTTATGTGCACTTGCTACCATAAAATCGATAGAATTTTCATTTAAATTGATGTGATAATGACCAATAGCTTGCACAGTATCTGAATGAAATAAAGCATTATATTTTTTACACAAAACACAAATTTTATCAACAGGTAAAATGTTACCAATTTCATTATTGATAAACATTAAACTTACCAATGTTTTTTCTTGTGAAGAAGATAGTAATTCTTCTAAATGACTGAGATTTATTGCTCCAAACTCATCAACATCAACATAATCAACAGAAATATTATACGTAGTTTTTAAATATTCGCAAGTATGTAAAACTGCATGGTGTTCTATTTTTGAAGTGATAATTCTTTGTACGCCTAAATTTAAAACGGCATTATATAAAATTAAATTATCGGCTTCAGTTCCACTAGAAGTAAATATAATTTCTGCTGCAGAAACATTAAAATGCTTAGCAATATTTTTTCTGGCAGTTTCAATAGATGATTTTGCTTTTCTACCAAATTGATGAATAGAAGATGGGTTCCCAAAGTTTTCTTGCATAGAAGAATTGATTACCTCTAAAACTTGGTTGTCTATTTTTGTAGTAGCTGCATTGTCTAAATAAATAGCATTCATTTGGCAAAAATACAATTAATTAGAGTTCTGAAAAACATAAACTTCTGTGGCTCCTAAACCATATTTTTTATAAGAAGCATCATAATGTTTTACAGGATATTTGTTTAATAATCTTTGTAATTCTGATTTTAAAACGCCTTCTCCTACTCCATGAATAAAAACAATTTTAGAAATTCTTTTAGAAATTGCGTATTCTACTTTTCTTTTTGCTGTGTCTAATTGAAGGTTTAACATATCATAATTATCCATATTTCTGGTAGATTTTGTTAGCTGATTGATATGTAAATCAACCTCCATAATCGTTTCATTTTTTTGTTTTTTAAAGAGACTTATATTCGATTTCTGTTCTGCAATTTTGTCTTCTAAAAGAGCATTATTAATGTCAGAAAATTTACTAAGTGTATGTTGATCTACTTCTATTTTTACCAATTCTGAAGATGCAAATTTAAAAATCATTCCATCAGAAGTTTCCACAGATATTTCATCACCAGAAATATGGGTGATTATGCCTTTTAAAACATCATCTAAAACTGCTACTTTATTTCCAATTTCTAAACACATTCTTAACTTTATCTTAATTTAGTATTTCTTTGTAAGACCTTATATTTGTACAAAAATACTAAGATGATAATGACTTCTGCAATTTCTACCAAAAACTTCTTTAAAAATGCTGCTAAATCAGTAATTATAGACAAGCAAAGAAAAGAACTATTGTCTAAAATTGCTATTAAAATTGCTGAAGACTATAAAAATGAAGGATTTGTAAATCTTAATTTTATTTGTACACACAACTCAAGGAGAAGTCAATTAGGGCAAGTTTGGAGTTTTTTTGCAGCCGATTATTTTAACTTAAACATACATTCTTTTTCTGGTGGTACAGAAGTAACTGCTTTTTTTAGAAATACTGTAAAAACCTTACAAAAAGCAGGTTTTGATTTTCAGTTAGCAGATTTTTCTCATCAAAACCCTAAATACGTAATTTCTTTTGCTGGGTCTAATAAATCTATTTATGGTTTTTCTAAAAGATATGATCATCCTGAAAATGGGAATCCTTTTATCGCCATTACAACTTGTAACAATGCAGATGTAAATTGCCCATTTATACCTAATGCAAGTTCTAGATTTCATTTACCTTTTGTAGACCCTAAATCTTCTGATGGTTCTGATATACAAGAAGAAACTTACTTAAAAACATCAAAACAAATTGCATCAGAAATCTTTTATCTTTTTTCTGAAGTAAAAAAATTAGTTGCTTAAATTTCTAAATCTTTATCGTAAGGAATGCTGTTTAAAATGTGATTAATTACATTAACTCTAGCTTCAGTTTTTCTATTGGCTCTAATAATTTTCCAAGGAGAAAGTTCGGTATTTGTTTTTTCGAACATTGCATTTTTATACTCTGTATAATCGTCCCAAAGATCTTGTGCTCTTTCATCAATTTTAGTCATTTTCCATTGTTTTAATGGATCACTTTTAATATCTATAAAACGTTTTGCTTGTTCTTTTTTAGAAATAGACATATAAATTTTAACCAAATGAATACCAGATTCTAAAACCATTCTTTCAAAATCGTTTACTTGGTTCATAAATATATTGTACTCTTTAGGTGTACAAAAATCATTTACAGGTTCTACAACTGCTCTGTTATACCAACTTCTATCAAAAAAAACAATTTCGCCAGCTTTTGGTAATTGCTCTACATATCTTTGAAAATACCATTGAGACTGCTCATCTGCAGTTGGTTTTGGTAAAGCTACAATACGCATATGACGTGGATTTATACGTTCTGTTAAACGTCTAATAGCTCCGCTTTTACCTGCAGCATCTCTGCCTTGAAAAACAACAATAATACGTTCGTTATTTTGTATGACCCATGTTTGTAATCGTATTAATTCTATTTGTAACTCTTCTAGTTTCTTTTGATAGTTAACATATCTAAGAGCTCTATCTATATTTAAAGGTGGCTTTGCCAATAAAGCTAAAAGACCTTTTTTAGAGTTTAGCTTTTTTAGTTCTTTTTCTGTTAATTTCTGTTCCATATTAATCTATTTGAATATTAGATCTGTAATAACGCATTACAACATTAGGATCTGGATTTAAAATTGTTTTGGCTTCTTCTTTACCTTTATAATCGAATTGAGATAAAACGTGTCTTATTGTTTCTAGTCTTGCCGTTTTTTTATCGTTGGTTTTAACAATTATCCAAGGGCTATAAGTAGTATGTGTTTTGCTAAACATTTCTAATTTATAGTGGGTGTATTTATCCCAAAGTGCTTGCCCTTGTTTATCTACAGGACTAAATTTCCATCTTTTAAGTGGGTTTTCCATTCGTCCATCAAAACGTTTTACTTGTTCTTGTTTAGAAATAGATAACCAAAATTTTATGATAATTACTCCATCTTCATACATCATGTGCTCAAATTCAGGAACCTGTACTAAAAACTCTTTGTATTGCTGTTCAGAGCAAAAACCCATTACAGGTTCTACTACTGCTCTATTATACCAACTTCTGTCAAAAAAAACAATTTCACCAGGATTTGGTAACTCTTTTATATATCGTTGAAAATACCACTGGCCTTTTTCTATTTCTGTAGGTTTGTTTAAGGCAACCAATCTACTAGAACGTGGGTTTAAATGCTCCATAAATCGTCTAATATTACCTCCTTTTCCTGCTGCATCTCTACCTTCAAAAATAATAGCAACTCTTTGGTTGGTATTAGAAATCCAATGTTGCAGTTTTACCAATTCTATTTGTAGCAAACGCAATTCTTTATTGTATTGCAGCGTTTTTTCTACTTTTTTAAATGAACTATTTTTTTCTTTTATTAAATTTAATAATTCTTCATTATTTTCAACCTTTCTAAAATCATCTTCACTAAGTCCTTTTACTATACCCATACTTGAATTATTTTGCTCTAATGTAATTATTTTTTTGAATAAATTACCAAAAAAACAGCATTTTAATCTACTTATTTTATATTTGCCAACTATGAAATATTTTTACCTGTTTTTATGCTTATTTTCTTGTTTTATTATTTCTGCTCAAGAGAAATTTTCTAAAGAAATTAGTCTAATTACAGATAATGATTTATACATTTCTTTAATTAAAGATCGATATTATACAAGTGGTATTTTTTTAAACTATAAATATTTAGCAAAAAATAATAAAGAAAATATTGCAAAAAGAATTATTGAGTGGGAAATTGGTCATGAAATGTATACACCTCATAAACCAACAGTTACAAATATTTCTCAACATGATAGACCTTTTGCTGGCTATTTGTACGCTGGTTTTGGTGTAAATCGTATTTATAAATCAAATAAAATTTTGAATACTTCTTTGCAAGTTGGTGTTATTGGTCCCAATTCGTATGCAAAAGAATTACAAGTTTTTATACATAACTTTTATGAATTTAGAGAGCCTCAAGGTTGGGAACATCAAATAAAAAATGCTTTTGCTTTAAACTTTCAAGTAGAATACAAACAATTTTTATTTAAAAACACTTCTAATCATTTTGATATGACTTGGCTAAATGAAGCTAAAGTAGGTACAGTTAACACAAAATTTTCTACAGGTTTTTTAAGTAGAATTGGCTTTTTACCACTACAAAACCTAATAAACTCTGTTGCTTTTGACACAAGTTTGAATAACGAAAACACACCTTATTTTAGAGAAGCTGAATCGTTTTTTTACATAAAACCTACTTTTAATTATACTTTATATGATGCTACTTTACAAGGTAGTTTCTTAAATACCACTAGTGATGTTACTAAGGAATTAGTTCCATTTGTTTTTAATGTAGAATTAGGAATCAGATTTACTGTAAATCGTTTTAATTTTGGATATGCGTATATGTATCATACCAATAAATCTGAAGGACTTAGATACACAAATGGCACAAGTTATGGCCAAATTATAATGAATTACTTAATTCGTTAATTTTTAAAGAATTCGTCTTTAAAACCAATTAAATATAATTTTTCTTGCGCTCTTGTAATAGCTGTATACAACCATCTAAAATATTCCTTAGAAACGCCTTCTGGTAAATAAGGCTGCTCTATAAAAACTGTTTTCCATTGACCTCCTTGAGATTTATGGCAAGTCATTGTGTAAGAAAACTTAATTTGTAGCGCATTAAAATAAATGTTCTTTTTTATTTTTAAAAACTGCTTGTATTTACTTTTTTCATCAGCATAATCTTCCTTAACTGCTTGATATAGTTTATTAGACTCTTCATAGGTTAAAGAAGGACTTTCGCTAGATAAAGTGTCTAGCAATAAAACTGTTTCAAAAGGTTGCATATCTGGGTAATCTATCATCCTTAACTCTACTTCTGCAAAAGAAAAACCATACAATTCTTTGACAGAGAATATTTTTAGCACTTCACAAATATCGCCATTGGCAATAAAACCTGCTGTAGAAGATTCTTTTAACCAAAAATAATTATTCTTTACAATCATTACATAATCTCCTGCAGAAATTATATTTTCTTGTCCACGTATATTTAATCGTATTTGTTGATTGTATTGGTTTGCTCTTTTATTAGAACGCACAATAAATGCAGTATCTTCTACACCATCATTATCATAGGCAGTTACAATTGCATCTTCTATATCATAACCATCTTCTAACCTTTTTATATCAGGAAAATTTACATCAAACTTAAAATTATCATCATCATTTTGTAATAAAAGTCTTAAAGAGGTTGCATTGGCTAAAATTCCTGAGTTTTTATGTTGACGCATTACTTCATCTAACTCAATTTCTAAAACTTCCTTATGAAAGTCGTATTTTAAAACATCTGCTTCTAAAGCAGGGCTTACTTTTAATTTTACTGGTGGTAATTGTGCAGTGTCTCCAATAAAAATTAATTTACACTCGTATCCAGAATATACATAAGAAATTAAATCTTGTAATAAAGAGCCTGTTTCGAATAATTTCTGATTTTGTCTACTATCTGGTATCATAGAAGATTCATCAACAATAAAAATAGTGTTTTTATGCTTATTTTGCTGCAAAACAAAATCTACAGAACCATTTGCTTGCTTTTTAGGAAAATATATTTTTTTATGAATGGTAAAAGCGGGCCTTTTAGAATACAAAGCAATTACTTTTGCAGCTCTTCCTGTTGGTGCCAATAAAACAGCTTTTTTATTGGCAGCCCATAAACTATTTACAAAAGTACTAATAGTTGTAGTATTACCTGTACCTGCATAACCATTTATTAAAAAGAGTGTATCTTAATTATCATTAAAAATAAAATTGCTTAAAAGGTTAAATAACTCACTTTGTTTTTGTGTTGGTGTATGAGGAAATTTTTTAAGCAACTCTCTATAAAAATCAGCTGGTAATTTTATCATAAATAAATTTAAACATCAAAGATACATCGAATTGTAAATAAAAATTTTTATCATAAAAAAAAAATTGTAGATTTGCGTTAAGACTATTAAAAAAAATATAAAAAATGGGATTATTAGGAACAATTTTGGCAGCTGTTTTAGTTGCAGTACTTTTGGCTATTGTTGTAGTTAAATATCTACCTTTAAAATTAAGATGGATAGCTTCTTTATTACTCTTAGTGTTAACTATATTCTTAGGTTATAAAATTTATAACGGAATTATGCAACCAATTAAGTTTAATGAAACTAAGGTTAAGAAATATGCTAAAGTCGTAGAAAAATTAAAGATAATTAGAGATGCCCAAGTTAAATTCTATGAAGTTAATGGTAAATATACTACAGACAAAGCAGGTTTAATAAAATTTATAGACACTGCACAGTTGGCTTTAACACAAACTAAAACAATTGTAGAGAAAGAAGATAAAGGTGGTGGTCTTATAGTAGATGTAGAAAAAAGAGTTACAGATACAATTGGTTACGAGCCTGTTTTAAAGTATTTTAAAGACAGAGACTACAATACAATGTTTAAAGTTCCTGATTTAGATGGCAAAGAATTTGAAATAGAAATTGGTGAAGTAGAAAAAGTACAAGGTTTAATTGTACCTACTTTTAGAGTAAGAACAGAGAAAAAAGATATTTTAAAAGGCTTGGATATTTCTTTGGTAAAACAAGAATTAGAAGCAATTGCTACAGACCAAATTAAAGGAGAATATGTTTCTGTTGGTTCTTTAGACGAAGTTACTACAGGTGGTAACTGGCCTCCTTCTTATGATAAAAAAGATCGTGAAAATAAAGAATAATACATCTTTGTTACAAAACGTAAATAAAAAGTTATCCATCCAATTTAATTTGGGTGGATTTTCTTTTTGTATTTCAGATATCTCTGCACAGAAAGATCTCTTTTTTAAAAACTATTCGTTTACTAAGAAAGAGAAAACCCCAGAAGATTTATTGATAAAAATTGAAGAAATTTTTAAAACAGATACTCATTTACAAGATGAGTTTTCAGAGATAGTCGTTATTCATCAAAACAGTTTATCTACACTTGTGCCTAATTCATATTTTGATAAAGATAAATTAAACTCTTACTTAGAATATAATATTAAAACGTTCTCTACAGATTTTATCACTTTTGATGATTTGCCTATTATAAATGCAAAAAACGTTTACATACCTTATGTAAACATCAACAATTATATTTTTCAAAATTTTGGAGAATTTACTTACAAACATTATAGTTCTGTTTTAATTGATAAACTAATCTCTAAAACAAAAACTACAAAAAAAACGATGTATGTAAATGTGTCTGATACTAATTTTGATATTGTAATTTTAGAAAAT
>JBGCFX010000146.1:0-12956 GCA_045110395.1 Polaribacter sp. | reverse complement strand
TAGTAATGCATCCTGCAAACTACAATACAATTTTTAGCAAAGCGAATACTGTGTTTACTTCTTCTCCTGGTGGAAGGTTGGTTGCAGATTATACTGCTACACATCATAAAATTAGCGTAAAATCTAATTTTTTTTTTTTTTTTTGCTATAAAGATACAGATTTATTTAACTGGACTTGGACTTATTGTTTCGGATATAAAATTTGGAAGGGTATAGGTTTAGGGTTTGAGTTTGGTTTGCGTAATAACAAACAAGAGGCTGCAAACTTTCAAGGAACTACTTTAGTGGCAGCTGATAATAATACACAATCTTATTGGTTATTTGGTTTGGGTTATAATTTCTAAACAACTAAATACTATCATATTTTAAACCTCGAAAAATTTCTTTTTCGAGGTTTTTTATTGATAAAAAGTTACATCTTAAAAATCATATTTTAGTATTATAAATAACTTACGTATATTTGGTTTACCAAATTGGTTAACCAGTTTAATTTTTATTGATAACCTGTAAAGCATACTAAAAGTTCTTTTTTGGTTAAAAATAATATGCAAGAGCCTATTCTAAATTATAAAAATTAAAATTGGTTCGCTTTTTGTTTAACTTAGTAATACAATAAATATAATATCAATTTATGAAAAAATTAATCTTACTCTTGGTCGCAATTATTTCTATAAGCACTAATGCTCAAGACATTTTAGTTTCAAATATTTCTGAATTTAACAAAGCCATAAAAACGGTAAAAGCTGGTGATGTTATCATCTTAAAAAACGGAAATTGGAAAGATGTTAAATTAAATGCTGGTGGCTCTGGTACAGAAGAAAAACCAATCATTATTAAAGCAGAAACCCCAGGGGAAGTAATTATTTCTGGTAATTCTACTCTAAATATTTATGGAGATTTTGTAATTGTAAGTGGTTTGTGGTTTAAAGATGGAAAGTCGAATTACAAATCTGTAGTACAATTTAGAAAAGATTCTAAAACCTTTGCGAACAATTGTAGGTTTACAAATTCTACAATTTCCTATTATGAAGTTGCAGAAGGTATTAAAGATCATTGGGTAGATATTTGGGGGAAAACAACAGAGTAGATCATAACAATTTTACTGGTAAACTTAGTCCAGGAACTACATTAGTAGTTTGGTTAAAAGGAGAAGAACACATAGAAAATAATCATAGAATTGATAATAATTTATTCGGAGCAAGACCAGAATTAGGAATAAATGGTGGAGAAACCATAAGAATTGGTACGAGTACAAACTCTAAAAAATCTTCTAAAACTTTAGTAGAAAGAAATGTATTTGCAGGTTGTGATGGTGAAATAGAAATTATTTCAAACAAATCTTGTGATAATATATATAGAGACAACCTATTTGTTGGTAGTAAAGGAGCTTTAACTCTTAGACATGGAGATAATGCTTTAGTAGAAAGAAACGTATTTTTAGGAAATGGAATTTCTAAAACTGGTGGAATTCGTGTGATAAACTCTGGTCATATTATTAGAAATAATTTAATGATCGGTTTGCAAGGAGATGGTTATAGAGGTCCAATTGTATTAATGAATGGTGTCCCAAATTCGCCATTAAACAGATATGAACAAGTTAAAAATGTAGATATTCAAAATAATACAATCATTAATTCTGGCCCTATTTCTTTTGGAGAAGGTAAAGATGATGAAAAATCTTTAGCACCAAAAAACGTAAACTTTTCTAACAATTTGGTTTTTACGAATAAAGACCAGAAAAATGTAATTTTTGTTGATGAAAATTCAGATATTGATTTTAATTCTAATTATTTAGACGCTTTAGGAGCTTCTGAAAAAGGTTTTTGGGCAACTAAAGTAAATTGGAAAGAAATTAGCAGTTTCCCTATTCCTACAAATAACAATCCAGATTTATTAAAAGTAACTAAAAATGCTAAAAGTTTTACAGAAGACATCACAAAAGCAAAAAGAACCATTTTTAATGTGGGCGCATTTAATTTAGATTCAAAAAAACTACCAAAAGCATTAAGTTTAAGAGCTGGTCCAGGTTGGAAACCAAAAATTATTGCTCCTATTGTTAAACCAAAAGATATAATTGTAGAGCCAGGAATAGAAACTTTAAGAAAAGCGCTAGGAAAAGCAGCTCCAGGATCTAAAATTATTTTAAAAACTGGTGAATACGTTTTAGAGAAGACCATCAAAATAAATAAAAATATAATTATTATAGGTGATAAAGGAGGTGCTTCTATTTTAACAGCAAAAACAGGATTAAAGAAACCTTTAACTTACTTTTTTAGAGTAAATGAGGGGATACAACTTAACTTAAGTAACGTTATTTTAGATGGTGAAGCTTCAAGCCCTAAATATGCAATCGTTTCTCCTGATAAAAAAGAAAGTGGTTTCTATAGTATTTTTGTAAATAATGTAATTTTCAAAAACTTTACAAATAAAGATGGCGGAAGTATTTTTAAAGCTTATAATGGTACAAAAGCAGATACTTTAAGCTTTAAAAACTCTAGATTCGAAAATAGTTATAGAGGTTTAAACCTATCTTATGACAAAAATATTATGGGCTTTTACAATGCAAATACAATTATTTTAGAGAATTCTGTTTTCAAAAACATAGAAGAACATGCTGTTAATTATATCAGAAAAACACCTTCTGTAGACATTCCTGGAGGAGAACTAATTGTTAAAAACTGTGTTTTTAGTAATGTGTATAATGATGAAAAAAAGGGAATTATTTTAAGAACAAACGGAATTCAAAAAGTAGAAATTACAAATAGCGTTTTTTATGATAGCTACAAAGTAAAAGCGCCTGTGGTTTTAAAAGGTAGGTTTAATATCATTTCTAATTGTTTAATTCACGATAGTGGTTTTGCTAAAGTTAGCAGTAGTGCAAAAAAAGAAGATGTTCTTTACAAAAACCCAAAATGGGATGATGATGAGCTTTTTATACCTAGCAAAAAATCGCCATTACTAAAAGAGAATAATGATAAAGCAAGGATTGGTTTGAAGCAGTAAATTAATTCATTTACATTAAAACATATAAGCAGGAAATTTATTTTAGATTTCCTGTTTTATTTTACCCACAAAACAGGATTTTTAACAATCGTATTTCTAACAATTTCTGGAGTATTTTCATCAGTTTTTAAAGATTTCCATAAGTCTAAATATTTCTTTTCATTAGTATTTAATCCTACAAATAAAAGTGACGCTTGTTTTATTGGCCAATTATTAAAATACATTACATCTTTTTGAAAAGGCCAATCTTGTTTATTTTTAATAAATGGATATAAAAACTCCATTCCTAATTGAATACTTTTTCCATCTGCTGTTTTATAATTATAGAAGTTTTCTTTTTCAGTTGATAAAATTTGAACCAAACTAACCATAGCATCTAAGTTAAATAAAGAATATCCATAAGGTTTTGTTCTTGCAGTTTCTTTTGGGAAACTACCATCTAATGCCATTTGATTTGGTAACAAGGTTTTTTTATAGAAGTTTTTACAATAATTAATTTGCGATTTATCATCTACCAAAATAGCAAAAGCACTTACTTGTAATGCCCAACAAGTACTATGATTGTTTCCATTATCACGTTCTTTTGCTCCAAATTTGTGCGTTGTTAACCAATTTAAATAGTCTCCAAACCATTTTTTAATTGCTGTTAAATCATCAATATTTATTTTTATTGAATTTTTAATTTAATAATGTGTGTTCTTTTTTAAAACCAAATAACAAAATAAATTTTATCTTAGCTGCATATAAATAGAACCTAAAATATGAAATTAGAGATACTTACAAAATCAGAAAATTCTAACATTCAAAAAGATATTATCTCTAAAATTAGAGATTTAATCAATTTTAAGAATTTAGAACCTGGTGATAAACTACCTTCAGAAAGAATGCTCTCTGAAAAGTTTGAAGTATCTAGAAGTAATGTTAGAGAAGCAATTCAAAAATTAGAATTTTACGGTTTATTAAAATCAATACCACAAAGTGGAACATTTGTAGCAAATATTGGTGTTATTGCTATGAATGGTATGATTGAAGATATTTTAAGATTAAATGATCCTGATTTTAAATCTTTAGTAGAAACAAGAATTTTATTAGAATTAAAAACTGTAAGATTAGCAGCTACAAGAAGAACAAATGAAGATTTAGAAAAACTTGAAGAAGCTCTAAATGCTTATAGAGATAAAGTAATTAACGGAGAAGATGCAGTACAAGAAGATTTATTATTTCACTTAGCCATTGCAAAAGCAAGTGGTAATAGTTCTATGAATACTTTTATGTTAATTATTATCCCAGAAATTATTACCAACTTTCAAAAACACCATGTATGTGATGCTGGTTTATCTCAAAGAGGAATCACTGATCATCAAGCTATTTTTGATGCTATCAAAGAACAAAATCCTCAATTAGCAAAACAAAAAATGAAAGAACATTTTAGAGAGCTATATCAATATTGCTATAAATCAGAATAATATTCTGTTAAGATTAAATACCATTTTCATCAATCTACCCCTATTAAATCTAAAAATAAAAAATTAGATTTAGGTTATTATATATAAAATGAGTAGATTTGGTAAACCAGACTGGTAAACCAATTTAAAAGTAATTTCAACTAAACAATATGAAACTAAAAGGATTAAGATGGTGGGTTGTAGGTTTAGTGGCTTTAGCTGCTGTTATAAACTATATAGACAGACAAGCATTTGGTGCTTTATGGCCTGATATTGCTAAAGATTTATTTCCAGAGATGGATGAAGATGGTCATAAAGCCATATATGGTACAATATCAACAGTATTTATTTTATCATATGCTGGAGGTCAAGCTCTTTTTGGGAAAATTTTCGATTGGATTGGCACAAGATTAGGTTTTGCACTTTCTATTGGTGTATGGTCTATAGCAACAATGATGCATGCATTTGCACAAGGACTTATTAGCTTTTCCATCTTTAGATCAATTCTAGGAATTGCAGAAGCAGGAAACTGGCCTGGAGCTGCTAAAGCCAATGCAGAGTGGTTTCCAACTAAAGAAAGAGCTCTAGCACAAGGAATTTTTAATTCTGGAGCTGCTGCAGGAGGTATTGTAGCATACCCAATAATAGGGTTATTATCCGTTTATTTTGATTGGAAAGCAATTTTTATAGTAGTTGGTGTTTTAGGTTTATTATGGTTAATACCTTGGTTGTTTATTGTAAAATCTGGGCCTAAATCTCATCCCTGGTTATGAGATGAAGAGAAAAAATATATTTTATCAGGTCAGAAAAATCAAGATAATGATGAAGATGAGAGTGAATATGCACCAAATACAGGAGAATTATTAAAACATAAAGAAAGTTGGGGAGTAATAATTGCATCTGCAGCTATTGATCCTATTTGGTGGCTTTTTATTGTTTGGATTCCAATTTATCTTTCAGAAGTTTTTGGTTTAAATGTAAAAGAAATTGCCTTTTCTGCTTGGTTGCCTTATGTTGGTGCTATGATAGGAGCTTGGGCTGGAGGACTTATAGCTCAAAACAGGCTTACTTCTGGTTGGTCTGTAGATAAGACAAGAAAGATGACAATAACTTTGGGTTGTTTAATTATGATTCCTTGTTTTTACCTATTAAAAGATCCAGGAACTGCAATGAATGCCGTAATTATTATGGCTGTTTTACTTTTTGGATTTCAAGTTGCAATCGGAAATATACAAACAATACCTAGTGATCTTTTTAGTGGAAAAATAGTTGGTACACTTTCAGGTTTTGCAGGAATGGCTGCAAAACTTGGTGCAGCTGGTCTTACAATTTTAGTAACTTTTATAACAGCAGGAGGGAATTATACACCAGCATTTTTAATTGGAGGAGCATTAACAATCATAGCTTTATTAGCTGTTTGGGTATTGTGCCCAAAAATTGAGCCTTTAAAGTCAAAATAGAATAAAAATATATTAAAAATAAATTAGAAAATATGAATAATACAAACAGTAAAGTAGCAGTTATTACAGGAGCTACTGGCGGAATTGGCTTTGAAGTAGCAAAAAGATTAGGTAAAGATGGTTACATAGTAATTATGAATGGTATTGATGATGAAGCAGGTGCAGAAAAAGTTGAAGAATTAACTGCTGCAGGAATTACTGCAGAATATTATGGTTTTGACGTTACAAAAGAAGATCAAGTAACTTCAAACATCAACAAAATAGGAGAAAAATATGGTAAAATTGATGTTTTAGTAAACAATGCAGGTGGTTTAGGTGGTAGATCTCGTTTTGAAGAAATGACTACAGAATTTTACAGATTTGTAATGGCTTTAAACTTAGACTCAACATTTTTTGCCTCTAGAGCTGCAATTCCTTTTTTAAAGAAAAGTGATAATGTATCTATCATAAACTATACTTCTAACGCAGGTTGGAATGCTGGTGGACCAGGAGCAGGAATTTACGGAACTTCTAAAGCAGGTGTACATGCAATTACAAGAGCTTTAGCAAAAGATTTAGCAGAATATAGTATTCGAGTAAACGCAGTTTCTCCAGGTACAATAGACACACCTTTTCATGCACAAATAAAAGCAAGAAAACCAGAAGTGTTTGCTTCTTG
Organism: Polaribacter sp.; assembly: GCA_045110395.1. GTDB lineage: Bacteria > Bacteroidota > Bacteroidia > Flavobacteriales > Flavobacteriaceae > Polaribacter. Next base: position 6,390 of record JBGCFX010000146.1, on the reverse strand, counting down.
GGCTAACAATATTATGCTAGGTAGATTAGGTAAACCAGAAGATGTAGCAGGTGTCGTTTCATTTTTAGCTAGCAAAGATGCAGCATTTATTACTGCAGAAACAATTCAAGTTGGTGGTGGACAAGCATTAGGGATATAATTTTAAAAATTTCTTTTTTTAAAGCCATTTTGTAGTACTACAAAATGGCTTTTTTTTTACTTTTGATTTTTTTTAAGATGAATAAAAACAAAGCAATTCTTTTTATGATTATAAGTGTAATAGCTTTTGCTATTATGAATGCAGTTGTAAAAGAATTAAATTCTTTTAGCGTATATCAAATAGTTTTTTTTAGATCTTTTGGTACCTTAGTAATTACAATACCATTAACTATAAAATCTAAAACACTGTTTTTTGGGAAAAATAAAAAACTACTGTTTTTAAGAGGTTTTCTAGGTGTTATATCCTTAACCTGTTTTTTTCAATCTTTAAATTATTTATCTATTGGCACAGCAGTTTCTCTAAGATACACCTCCCCTATTTTTGCAGCAATATTTTCATTATTTTTTTTAAAAGAAAAAATAAAACCCATACAATGGTTTCTTTTTCTCATTGCTTTTATAGGAGTTTTAATTATTAAAGGATTTGGAACTGAGTTAAATTCTCTAGGTCTTCTATTAATATTATTATCCGCAATTTCTCTTGGCTTTATTTTTATAGTGATAAGGATGATTGGCAACTCCGAAAACCCCTTAGTAATTATCAATTATTTTATGCTAATGGCTTTTATTTTTGGTGGTTTAATGTCTATTAATAATTGGAAAAACCCTAGTTTAGATCAATGGTTACTGTTGCTTAGTTTGGGGGTTTTTGGTTTTATAGGACAATTACTTATGACCAAAGCTTTACAACTATATAAAACAACTGTAATTGCGCCATTAAAATATTTAGAAGCTGTTTTTGTTATTATTATTGGAGCAACTTGGTTTAAAGAAATTTATACTTTGTGGACCTTATTAGGAATTTGTTTAATTTTTTCTGGATTACTTTATAATATATATATTACCAGAACCAAAAAAGATTGAATTAATCTAAATTCATAACTTTTTTAAAAATTGGGAACTTATAAAAATAAATAAAATACTGAAAATCAATATCTTAACAATAAATTAATAACATAAAAAAAGTCTTATCAAAATTGATAAGACTTTTTTGCTCCCTCTCAAGGACTCGAACCTTGGACCCTCTGATTAACAGTCAGATGCTCTAACCAACTGAGCTAAGAAGGAGTTTGCTTCACATATTATGTGATTAGCGAGTGCAAATATATACCTTTTTAGAATATTGCCAAATACTTTTATAAAAAATTTAAAAAAATATTAACTTTTTTATTTAATAAAAAAAATCATCCTTTTTAGCAAATATTGTATTTTTGTTAATTACGATAGCTTATTAAAAAAGCAGAAATTATAATATGGATAAATTTTCGTTCTTAAACGCAGCACACACAGGCTTTATAGCTGATTTATATGATAAGTATTTAGTAAACCCAGATACTATAGAACCAAGTTGGAGGAGTTTTTTTCAAGGTTATGACTTAGCAAATGAAAATTATTCTTTAACTGACCAAGAGGTATCCATAGAAATACCTCAAGAAGTTCGTAAAGAATTTTTAGTTGTAGACCTAATTAATGGATATAGAACACGTGGTCATTTATTTACGAAAACAAATCCAGTAAGAGAAAGAAGACAATATTACCCAAGTTTAGATATCGAAAACTTTGGTTTAAAACAAGAAGATTTAAAAGAAGAGTTTTCTGCTGGTGATGTTTTAGGAATTGGTAGAGTAAAATTATCTTCAATTATAGAGCATTTAAAAAGTATTTATTGTGATTCTATTGGTGTAGAATACACCTATATGCGTAATCCTGAGAAATTAAAATGGTGGCAAAATCGTTTAAACCAGAATGACAATCACCCTAATTACGATATAGAAGCAAAAAAATATATTTTAGGTAAATTAAATCAAGCAGTTACTTTTGAGAGTTTCTTACAAACAAAATACGTAGGTCAAAAACGTTTTTCATTAGAAGGTGGAGAAACCTTAATACCAGGAATTTCTGTAATGCTTAGAGACGCAGCAGAAAAATACGGAGTTAAAGAATGTGTTTTAGGAATGGCACACAGAGGTCGTTTAAATACTTTAGTAAAAAAAAAAAAAAAACCTGTTAGAGAACTTTTTAGTGAGTTTGAAGGAAAAGATTTTGAAGATGAAGATATAGATGGTGATGTAAAGTATCATTTAGGTTTAACATTAAGTAAAACCTACAGAAATGGAAATGAAATTAAAATGAATTTAGTTCCAAATCCATCACATTTAGAAACAGTTGCAGCTGTTGCAGAAGGAATTACAAGAGCTAAGATAGATAGAAAATACGATGGAGATTCTAGTAAGATTTTACCTATAATTATACATGGTGATGCTGCTATTGCAGGTCAAGGAATTGCTTACGAAATTGTTCAAATGGCTAAATTAAATGGCTATAAGACAGGAGGAACTGTTCATATTGTGGTAAATAACCAAATTGGCTTTACTACAAACTACTTAGATGCACGTTCAAGCACTTATTGTACAGACGTTGCAAAAGTAACATTGTCACCAGTTTTGCATGTAAATGCAGATGATACTGAGGCAGTTTGTCATGCAATGGAAATGGCTTTAGAATTCAGAATGAAGTTTAAAACCGATATTTTCATTGATTTATTGGGATACAGAAAATATGGTCATAATGAAGGTGATGAACCTCGTTTTACACAGCCAAAACTTTATAAAGCAATTTCTAAACACCAAAACCCAAAAGATATTTATGCTTCACAATTAATTGCAGAAGGAACTATCGATAAAGGATATTTAACACAAATTACCACTGAGTTTAAAGAAATGTTGAATACAGAGTTTGACAATTCTAAACAAGATAAAACATCTAAGGTAAAAGAGTTTATGAAATCTACTTGGGAAGGCTTTGAGCGTCAAGATCAAGAAGAAATGCTAAAAACTGTTGATACAAGTTATTCTGAAGACAACTTAAATAACATTGCAAAAATAGTTTCTACAGTACCTGAAGGCGCAAATTTTGTTAGAAAAGCGGAAAGAATTCTACAAGGAAGAGCAAAAATGGCATTCGAAACTAATTAATTAGATTGGGGAATGGCATAAAACCTAGCTTATGGTTCTTTAATGAAAGAAGGATTTAATGTAAGAATTTCTGGCCAAGATGTAGAAAGAGGAACCTTCTCTCACAGACATGCAATTTTACGTGATGAAGTAACAGAAGAAAGAATCAATTTATTAAACACAAATCCCAATAATAAAGGGCAAATGACAATTTACAACTCGTTATTGTCTGAATATGGAGTTTTAGGTTTTGATTATGGTTATGCAATGGGAAACCCAAATACATTAACAATTTGGGAAGCACAGTTTGGAGATTTTTCCAACGGAGCTCAAATAATGTTCGATCAGTATATTTCTGCTGCAGAAGATAAATGGAAAGCTCAAAATGGAATTGTCGTTTTATTACCTCATGGATATGAAGGACAAGGTTCAGAACATTCATCTGCAAGAATAGAGCGTTATTTACAATTATGTGCAGAAGATAATATGACAGTTGCTAATTGTACAACCCCTGCAAATTTCTATCATTTATTGCGTAGACAAATGAAACGTGATTATAGAAAACCTTTAATTGTATTTACTCCAAAAAGTTTATTACGTCACCCAAAAGCTGTTAATTCTATTCAAGATTTGGCAAATGGTGAGTTTCAAGAAGTGATTGATGATGTTTTAAACCCAAAAAATATTAAGAAATTAGTTTTCTGTATGGGTAAATTCTATTACGATTTATTAGCAGAAAGAGAAGAATTACAAAGAGAAGATGTTGCTTTGGTTAGAATTGAGCAATTATTTCCATTGCATAAAGAGAAAATTCAGAAAATTATAGATAGATATCCAAATATCGAAGAATATATTTGGGCTCAAGAAGAACCAAGAAATATGGGTGCTTGGAGTTATATGTTACAACGTTTTGAGTTGAAGAATTTAAATGTTCGTTCTCGTAAATATTATGCTGTACCAGCTGCAGGATCTAGTACACGTTTTAAAAAGCGTCATAGAGCAGTAATAGATAGTGTTTTTAATGATTAAATAAATTTCTAAATTGAAAAAAAGCATCTTTTATATATTATTTTTAACTTCTATATTCTCTTTTTCACAAGTGGAAAAAGTAAACTATAAAGAGGTTTCAAAAATTTTTTTTAAACATTTTAATAGTGAAAATTATGAAGCAATCTATAATATGTTTGATGTAAATATGCAAAATACACTTCCTTTAAAAAAAACAAACCTATTTTTTAAAGGTTTAGCTGAAAGAAGTGGCAAAATTACAATAATGAGTTTTTCTGAATTACAAAGGTCGGCTCATATTTATAAAACTAATTTTGAGAAAGCAGTAAAGAATATTTTAATTTCTTTAAACAATGACAATAAAATAAATGGTTTATATATAAGACCTTTTATTCCTAAAAACTTGCCAGTTGTAGATAGAAATACGACAAAAATGATTCTTCCTTTTAATGAAGAATGGACAGTTGGTTGGGGTGGAACTAAAGTTAAAAATAATTATCATGTTGCACACAATAATCAGAAATATGCATATGACTTGTTTATTAAAAAAGGTGGAAAAACATATAAAAACAACAAAAGTAAAAACGAAAACTATTTTGTTTTTGGAAAACAAATAATAGCACCTTGTGATGCAACTGTTGTAAAAGTAATAAAAGGTGTTAAAGATAATATTCCTGGAGTTTTAAACCCGAAACAAGTTTCTGGAAATACAGTTATCCTAAAAACAGTAAATAATGAGTTTATTTTATTTGCACATTTTAAAGAAAATTCGATTCGTGTAATGGAAAATCAAATTATAAAACAAGGAGATATTTTAGGTTTGTGTGGTAATTCTGGTAATTCGTCTGAACCACATTTACATTTAAGCCTGCAAAATGTTGCTGATACGAACATAGCAACTGGTGGAAAGTTGTTTTTTGATACAATAAAGGTTAATGGAATTATAAAGAAAGATTATATTCCTATTAAAAATGAAAAAATTCGAAATAATTAATTCGATTTTTTAACAGAATGAGTAAGTTGCGTTAAGGATTGAAACGACATCCTTTTTTACTGTCAGTTCGAGTGAATTTGTGAAGAATGAACAAATTTGTATCGAGAAAAAAGTAAAAAAGATATAGTGGAAAGCCTGTTAAAACGCCCAAAAATAAAAAAGTAAAATAATTAAATGCCGATATAATTTCGGCGCAAGCAAAACAAGAAACCATGAGTGTTTTAGAAATGAAAGTTCCTTCTCCAGGAGAATCGATTACAGAAGTAGAAATTGCAACTTGGTTAGTTGAAGATGGAGATTATGTAGAAAAAGACCAACCTATTGCAGAAGTAGATTCTGACAAAGCAACCTTAGAATTACCTGCAGAAGAAAGTGGAATTATCACTTTAAAAGCTGAAGAAGGTGATGCTGTAGAAGTTGGTGCAGTTGTTTGTTTAATAGACACAAGTGCAGCAAAACCAGATGGTGATGCTCCACAAAAGGAAGAAGCTCCAAAAGAAGAAAAGAAAGTAGAAGTTACAGCAGCTCCAAAAGCAGCAACGTATGCTACAGGAACAGCTTCTCCTGCTGCTAAAAAAGTTTTAGCAGAAAAAGGAATGGACGCTAATTCTATAAAAGGAACTGGAAAAGATGGTAGAATAACCAAAGATGATGCTGTAAAAGCAGTACCTTCTATGGGAACTCAACCAGCAAATGGTTCTAGAGGAACTGAACGTAAGAAAATGTCTATGTTACGTAGAAAAGTTGCAGAACGTTTAGTAGCTGTAAAAAGCGAAACAGCTATGTTAACTACGTTTAACGAAGTTAATATGCAACCAATTTTCGATTTACGTAAACAATTTAAAGAGGATTTTAAAGCAAAACATGGAGTTGGTTTGGGTTTTATGTCTTTCTTTACGTTGGCAGTTGTTAGAGCTTTAAAAATGTATCCTGATGTAAATTCTATGATTGATGGAGATTTTCAAATAAAACACGATTTTCAAGATATTTCTATTGCAGTTTCTGGACCAAAAGGTTTAATGGTTCCTGTTATTAGAAATGCAGAATACTTATCTTTTAGAGGTGTAGAAAGCGAGGTAAAACGTTTGGCTTTAAGAGCAAGAGATGGACAAATAACTATTGATGAAATGACTGGTGGAACGTTTACCATTACAAATGGTGGTGTATTTGGTTCTATGTTGTCAACGCCAATTATCAATCCTCCACAAAGTGGAATTTTAGGAATGCATAATATTG
>JBGCFX010000145.1:0-20939 GCA_045110395.1 Polaribacter sp. | reverse complement strand
GCCAACATCGATTTACAAATATGAATTCCTCTGTCGTTTATAATTTGGGTTTTATAGACTTTTTTTCCTGCAGCTTTTATAATTTCTGCAACAGAATACCCTAATAAATTATTACGAACGTGTCCTAAATGTAAAGGTTTGTTGGTGTTTGGAGATGAATATTCTACCATCATCGCTTTTTCATCCGCCTTTGGCGAAAGAAAACCGAAAGTTGCATCTGCATAAATTGAATTGAAGAAATTTGTGTAAAAAGAATCGTTAATTACTAAATTTAAAAAACCTTTTACAACATTAAAGTTGGTGATTTCTACAACATTTTCTACCAAATATTTTCCTAAATCTTCACCAATAGCAACAGGGTTTCCCTTTTTGTATCTTAACATTGGGAAAACGACTACTGTAATATCACCCTCAAACTCTTTTCTAGTAGCTTGAAATTCTACTGATGGAATTTCTACATTATATAAAGCTAAAAAACCTTCTTTTACTTTGGTTTCTATGGTATTTTGAATATTCATTTAGTCTCGAAAATTGAAATGCAAAATTACATATTTTTAGCGTATTTTTTTATAGAAATAATTGTATTTTTCGGATATGGAAAAACGCTTAGAAGAACTCCCAAAATTAGCAGCAGACGCAAAGAAAGAAAGTGAAAAATATTTTGCGAGATTAAAAAAACGTACACCAAAAAGATTGGATTATTTAATGCAAGAATTACACGAAGAAGAGTTTGAAAAAACAGATTGTTTAACGTGTGGAAATTGCTGTAAAACTACAAGTCCGATTTTTACAGATACAGATACAGAGCGTATTTCTAAGTATTTAAAAATGAAAGTTGCCGATTTTCAAAAGCAATATTTAGAAAGAGATGAAGATGATTTTATGGTCTTAAAAACAGCACCTTGTTCGTTTTTTGATGAATCTGATAATACTTGTTTCATCTATAAAGTAAGACCAAAAGCGTGTGCAGAATATCCGCATACAAATCGTAAAAAATTTATTGGTATTACAGATTTAACTATTGCAAATACGGCTGTTTGTCCTGCTGTATATAATATTGTAGAGAAATTAAAGGAAGTTTTACCTTTGGAAGGAAATAAGAAAGTTAGAAGGTCATAATTTTTGTCATTCTTGTGCAGGCAGGAATCCAAACAATTTTTTCAGAATATATAAAAGCCACTTTTAATCAAAGCAATTATTTAATTAAGCTTTATAGAGTATTTTTTCATCAATTATAGATTCCTACTGCTGTTTATCTTCAGCGAAGTTGAAAGGCAGGAATGACAAGTCGATTTTTTTTACCTATTTTAGTAGAAAATAAAAACTAATTTGGAAACTATTTATAATTATTTCGAAAACATTCCTAAAGAACATAGAAGTGCTATTATTGTTGGTGGAATTACCTTTTTTTGGATTTTAGAGGGATTTTTCCCTTTATTTAAATTCAATTATAAAAAATGGAAACACGCTTTCCCAAATTTGTTTTTTACACTAACAACGGTTTTAGTAAATTTAGGACTTGCCTTTTTATTATTGCAAACTTCAAATTGGGTACAAACAAATAATTTTGGGTTGATTAATTGGTTGCCAGAAATGCCTCTTTGGTTATATGTGGTTTTGGGAGTCTTGTTTTTAGATTTTTTTGGAGCCTATTTAGCACATTTTACAGAGCACAAAATAGCACCTTTATGGATGGTACATTTAGTGCATCACTCAGATCATAAAGTAGATACAACTACTGCAAACAGACATCATCCTATAGAAAGTGTGATTCGTTTTGCGTTTACTTTGTTAGGCGTTTTTGTGGTGGGAACTCCTATAGCTATTGTAATGCTGTATCAATCTATGTCTTTGATTTTTACCCAGTTTACGCATGCGAATTTAAAAATATCGCCAAAAGTAGATAAGTTTTTGAGTTATTTTATTGTGTCTCCAGATATGCACAAAGTACATCATCATTATAAATTGCCTTATACAGATTCTAATTACGGAAATATTTTTTCTATTTGGGACAGACTTCTTGGAACTTATATGGAGTTAGACAGAGAAAAAATTGTGTATGGAGTAGATACTTTTCCTGATGAAGTTAAAAACTCTTCTTTAGAAGAGTTGCTGAAACAGCCATTTCAGGGATATAAAAAACCTACAGGAGTAGAGGAAGTAAGTTAAGTTAAATTATTTTTTCTACTACCAATTCAACAAATTTAGATTTATGTAGTGTATCAATAATATACTCAAAATCAGGTTTTCCGAAAATTTTAATTAGATTTTTAACTCCTACAATTTCAATAAAACAATCGCCAGGAAAACCAGGGCCTTTGTGATTTATTGCATCATTGAATGCATCAAGATTTTTCCCAAAACCTTTTCCTGATTTGTAATCTATTTCTGAAACATATTTATTCCAAAAATCTAATTTTGTGTTACATAAATGCCCATCAATGAATATGTTTCTTCGACTTATAACTTTACCATTTTTGTCTTCTGTAATGCTTATTATTGAATCTTTTCCATAAGCGAATCTATCAAATACTTTAGAATAACCTAAATTTAGCCATCTTTTATAAATCAATTTATTATTGAAATATAGATAAAGTTCATTGTCACCTTTTATTTCTTTTCTTAACATATTAATGCTACTTATATATTAAATATTTCTCACGAATAATTTTAAACGCTTTCAAATCTTTCTTCCAAGACTTTCTAATCTCTTTAGCAGACAAACCTTGCTCAATTTGTTGTTGAAGTTTAGTGTTTCCTGCGTGAATTGTAAATGTTTTTCCAAAGAATTTTTCTTTTTTTGGTGTTTTTTTATAGGCATCAAGTAGCCATTCTAAATTTATAGCACTTAATTTTTCAGTGCTGCTTAAATTGACACCATAACACAATTTTCCTTTTTGTTTTGGATATTTAGCACCAAAATTTGCTTTAGGTGTGTAGTTAAAATCATTTTTAGGGAAAAATGGTGCTCCATATCTTTGAAACTGAAACTCTGTTCCTCTACCAGCATTAATAATAGTTCCTTCAAAAAAACCTAAACTTGGGTAAAAGTTTATAGATTTGTCATTTGGTAAATTAGGTGAAGGTCTTATAGCTAAACTATATTCAGTTTGGTGATTGTAATTTTTAATCGGAATCACTTTTAAATCACATTGAATTCCATTTTTGAGCCATTTTTCTCCATTTATCATTTGTCCATATTCGCCAATAGTCATTCCATAAACTACAGGAACAGGGTGTTTACCCACAAAACTTGAATATTTCATTTCCAAAACTGGGCCATCAATATAATGTCCATTTGGGTTTGGTCTGTCTAAAACAATCAGAGGAATATTATTCTCAGCACAAGCTTCCATCACATAATGTAAAGTAGAAATATAAGTGTAAAAACGTGCACCCACATCTTGAATGTCAAAAACGACAACATCAATATTTTCTAATTGTTTTGTTGATGGTTTTTTGCTTTTTCCATGTAAGGATAAAATTGGAAGCCCAGTTTTTGCGTCTACACCATCTTTTACAAGTTCTGCAGCATCTGCTTTACCTCTAAAACCATGTTCTGGAGCAAATACTTTCCTTATATTGATTCCATTATAGTTGTGCAAATAATCTACTAAATGCTGTGTCACTTTTTTTGAACCCATTACATTTGGTGCAACTTCTGCTCTTTGTAAAGCAGATAAAACCGAAGTTTGATTCGCAACAATAGCAACGTTTTTCCCTTTTAAGAATTTTAGGTATAGATTGGTTCTTTCTGCTCCAGTTTTTAAAATTGTATCTTTTTTATTACTCTTAACTTTTAACTCTGAATTCTGAACTGGTTTCGCACAAGAAATCAGTTTAAAATTCATCAATAGAAATAAAAATAAATAGGTACTTTTACGAAGGTTAAAATTTATCATCAATTTGAATTACGAGTTATTTATTGCAAAACGCATTATTGCTGGCAAAAAGTATAAAAATAGCATTTCATCACCAATAATAAAAATTGCGATCGCTGCAATTGCATTGGGTATTATTATTATGCTAATTTCTGTAGCAACTGCTTCTGGTATGCAAACTAAAATTCGTGATAAAATGGCTGGTTTTAAAGGTCATATTTTAATTGCGAATTACGATTCTAATAATTCTGATGTTTCTACTGTTGCTATTAAAAAAAATCAATTTTTTTATCCGAAGTTCAAGAATATAGAAGGAATTAAAAATGTTCAAATTTTTGCAAATAAAGGCGGAATTTTAAGAACAAAAACAGATTTTGAAGGCATCATTTTTAAAGGAGTTTCTACAGATTACGATTGGACATTTTTTAACGAATATTTAATTGAAGGAAGAACGCCCAACTTTAACTTAGAAAGGACAAAAGAAGTCTTGTTGTCGCAAACAGTGATGAATCGTTTACAACTAAAATTAAACGATGTTGTTTTAGCAACTTTTTTAAAGACAAACAGCAAATTAACATCTAATAAAAAATATACAGTTGTTGGAATTTATAATTCTGGTTTTGCAGAGTTTGATAAAACTATGATGATTGGCGATATTAGAGAAGTCCAAAATCTAAATAAATGGACAGAAAACGAAGTGGGTGGTTTTGAAGTTATTTTAGATAATTTTGATGATATTAAACTTAAAGGTGATGAAATTTACTCAGAAGTTGGTTCGCTTTTAAATAGCAAAACTATCATAGAAAGTTACGATACTGTTTTTGATTGGATTAAGCTTTTTGATAACAATGTATGGGTTTTAATTAGTATTATGATTTTAATTGCTGGTATAAATATGATTACAGCTCTGTTGGTTTTAATATTAGAAAGAGTACAAATGATAGGTATTTTAAAAGCTCTAGGCAGCAATAATACAAGTATACGAAAAGTGTTTTTGTACAATGCTTCTTATTTAATATTAAAAGGATTGTTTTGGGGAAATATTATTGGTTTATCAATCATTTTTACTCAGCATTATTTTAAAATAATTACTCTAGATCCAGAAACCTATTATGTGGCTACAATGCCAGTTCATATTACTCTTTTGGCAATTTTAGCGCTAAATGTAGGGACTTTAATTTTATGTTTTTTAATGTTGATAATTCCGTCAGTAATTATTACCAAAATTCAACCTTCTAAAGCTATTAAGTTTTCTTAATAATTATTATAACGCTTAAATTGTTTTTCTATAATAGTTTCTTTGTTTTCTAAAATATGATTTTTAAAAGCTTTAGCAACTGTAGATAAATTTTTTGTTTTTAGCCAAATTAAGTTCCAGTTGGTTTCTATGGGTAAATTTTTAATTTTTAAAATTTGTAAATCCCCTTTCTGTAAAGCGTCATTCATACCAATAATTGGCATAATAGAAATACCCAAACCAGCTATAATTGCTTGTTTAACAGCTTCGTTAGAAGTCAATTCCATTTTTTTTGTAACCTCTATTTTATGTTTTATTAAAAATTTTTCCATTGCCAAACGTGTAGCAGAACCATTTTCTCTAAAAATAAATGTAGCTGCACTTAAATCTTTTATAGAAAACTCTTTTTCTGATGCTTTATGTCCTTTTCCAGCTACCAAAAAAAGCTTGTTTTTCATCAACTCAATTCTTTCAATGTTCAATTTTTTTGGAATTGTAGAAACCATAGCAAAATCGCAATCATTGTTTTCTAAAGTTCTTATTACAGACATTTTGTTGGTAACATCCATTGTTAAATCTACCATTTCATTTTTATTGATAAAGCCAGATAAAAAATATGGCATTGCATATTTAGCTGTAGATACAATAGAAATTTTTAGTTTGCCTGCTAATTTACCTTCAAATAAAGCAGATTTGTAATTAATTTCCTCTACTTCTTCTAATATTTTAGAAGCTGCTTTAGAAATTTCTTCACCAAATTCTGTAATAAATAACTGCCTGCCAACAATTTCAAAAAGAGGTAACTTAAATTGCTCTTGCAATTTTTTTAATTGAATAGATACAGCAGGTTGCGTTAAAAACAACTGTTCAGAAGCTTTTGTAACACTTTTAAGTTCTGCCACTTTTTTAAAGATTTCTAATTGATGTAAAGTATAATTCATAAATAATATTTATATATAACATAATAAATATAAATAAAAATATATGAAATAAACACCATTTCTTTGTAAAAAATTTAAACAATGAGACAAATAACAATTAAACCAGAAGATCATCAAAATGAATTACAAGATGAAATTGTAATTAAAATTAGCAAAAATCAGATTTTAAAGTTTTGTCAATTTATAGTATTTCTGGCATTGATGACAGTAAATATTTTAGCAATAAAAATTGATAGTCCTTTTATTAAAGAGTTATTTATTTCTCAAGCAATTATACTTTTACTTTTATTCGTAAAAAAATCTAAATCTAACACAATCAATAAATAAACAAATAAACAACCATATGGAAACTACAGTTTTAAACCCAACAGAAACAAAAACACAAACTTTAAAGTTAATAGAAGGAAAATTTACAAAAAGTGAAGCTTTTAGTATTATAAATGATGTTGCAGATGTAAAAATTAACTTCCACAAAATTCAAAGGTTAACTAAAACAGAAGGTAATATAGAAGATGCTTGCGTGTATGATAATTCTAGAATTAATGAATTAATAAAAGACAAAGAAGAGGCAAAAGCATTTTTAAGATCTTTAGAATCTTATGGTTGCAATATTAAAATAGAAAGCACAGTAACGATAACTGTAGAAGAATAATATATAATTACAAATTTGAATTAATTAGTAGGAAAGACTGCCCCCATAAAGGCTTTCCTACTTTTTTTACGCCAAAAAATCAACTAATGGATCTACATTATTTAATAGATAATTTAACAAACCCAGCTTTATTATTTTTCTTTTTAGGTTTGATAGCTGTTAACTTAAAGAGCGATTTAAAAATACCAGAAAACTCCTCTAAATTCATCTCACTCTACCTTTTATTAGCCATTGGTTTTAAAGGAGGGCAAGAATTAGCACACAGTGTTATTACATCAGAAATTATTTGGTCTTTACTTTTCGGAGTTTTATTAGCATTAATAGTACCCATTTATTGCTATTATATTTTAAGATTAAAATTAAGTGTAGAAAACGCAGGTGCAATTGCAGCAGCTTACGGTTCTGTAAGTGCTGTAACATTTGTAACAACCATCTCCTTTTTAGAAATGTCTAATATCTCTTTTGGCGGTCATATGGTTGCAGTTATGGCTTTAATGGAAGCACCATCAATTATAATCGGAGTTCTTTTAATTGCCATTTATAATAAAGATAAAAAGAATAAAATGTCTTTTAAAAAGGTAATTCATCATTCCTTAACAAACGGAAGTGTAGTTTTAATATTAGGAAGTTTATTAGTTGGTTATTTTACAAACGATGCACAAGCAGCTGGCATAAAACCTTTTACAACAGATCTTTTTAAAGGGTTTTTGGCAGTTTTTCTACTAGATATGGGAATTACAAGTGGAGGTAAATTAAAAGCACTAATTAAAAAAGGATGGTTTACAGTTTCTTTCTCCATTATTATACCTATAATTAATGGTTGTTTAGTTGCTGTAATTAGTGGCTTTTTTATGGAAGAAGTTGGCAACAGATTGTTAATGTCTATTTTAGCAGCAAGTGCTTCTTACATTGCTGTGCCAGCAGCTATGAAGTTGGCTGCACCAAAAGCCAATCCAGGTTTATATATACCAATGGCTTTGGCAATTACGTTTCCATTTAACATTACAATTGGTATGCCTTTGTATTTATGTATTATCGGAGTTTGTTAAGATAATTATTTGGGCGTTCCCTAAAGGTCGCGCTTTCAATTATATCTTTTTTTTGTTCCTCAAAAAAGGATGCCATTTCAATCGCTAACGCAGAATTTTTATCAATTTTCAGAAAAACTAAAAGAGACTACTTATTTTTAGCAGCTATTTTAAATCAAAAAAAATACATAATTTATAATTTGAAACTTAATTATAAACCACTTTTTAGAGAATTCAAGTTAATCTTATCATAAGACTGTAAAAAACATAAAATTTTACTTTATTTTTGCACTCAGATTTATAGAAAATGAAATACGCAAAAAATATATTAGAAACTATTGGTAATACACCCTTAGTACAGTTGAATTCAGTAACAAAAGAGGTAGATGCTTTGGTATTAGCTAAAGTAGAAACTTTTAACCCAGGTAATTCTATAAAAGATAGAATGGCGTTAAAAATGATAGAAGATGCAGAAGCAGATGGTCGTTTACAACCAGGAGGAACCATTATAGAAGGAACTTCTGGAAACACAGGAATGGGTTTAGCTTTAGCAGCCATTGTAAAAGGTTACAAATGTATTTTTGTAATTTCTGATAAACAGTCTAAAGAAAAAATGGATATTTTACGTGCAGTTGGTGCAGAAGTAATTGTATGTCCAACAAATGTAGAACCAGATGATCCTCGTTCTTATTACTCAGTTTCTAAACGTTTAGGAGTAGAAACTCCTAATTCTTGGTACGTAAACCAATATGACAACCCAAGTAATGCAATTGCACATTATGAGCAAACTGGCCCAGAAATTTGGGAACAAACAAATGGAAAAATTACGCATTTTGTTGTTGGAGTTGGAACTGGAGGAACCGTTTCTGGAACCGCAAAATATTTAAAAGAACAAAATCCAAATATTAAAATTTGGGGAATAGATACGTATGGTTCTGTGTTTAAAAAATACCATGAAACAGGTGTTTTCGACGAGAATGAAATATATCCATACATTACAGAAGGAATTGGAGAAGATATTTTACCAAAAAATGTAGATTTTTCTTTAATAGATGGTTTTACAAAAGTTACTGATAAAGATGCAGCAGTTTTTACTAGAAAAATTGCTAAAGAAGAAGGGATTTTTGTAGGTAACTCTGCAGGTTCTGCCATAAAAGGATTATTACAATTAAAAGAACATTTTACAAAAGACGATGTTGTAGTTGTACTATTTCATGATCATGGAAGTAGATATGTAGGTAAAATGTTTAATGATGATTGGATGCGTGATAGAGGTTTTTTAGAAGCAGAAATTAAAACGGCTGCAGATTTAATTAAAAACCATTCAGAAAAACCTTTAGTTGCTGCACAAACAGAAGAATTGGTTGCACACGCAATTGAGCGAATGAAAGAATATAAAATTTCTCAACTTCCTGTTAAAGATGTAGCTGGTTTTGTAGGCTCTGTTGATGAAACAGATTTACTACGTCACTTTATTTCTGATAAAGAAATAGCAGACAAGCCAATTAAAGATATTATGGGAAAACCATATCCGATTGTTAAAAAATCTGCAAAAATAGATGAGATTTCAAAACTAATATCTAAAGAAAACGAAGCTGTTTTAGTAGATTTAGAAAATGGAAATCATCATATTATTACAAAATATGATATTATAAGTGCGATTTAAAAAGTAAGTTGAAAGATGTTTTTATCTGGACCAAATAGTTTTGGAGGTTATATGTTTTTATATATAATTACTGTTTTTGTACCTGCTTTAATACTATCAGTTTTTTTTCATTTCTTCTTTCAAAAAAGAGATTTTTATAAATCGAGAATAAAAAATAAATACATATTAAAACTAATTTATTACTTGGTGTTAATTTTATTATCCTCATTTATAGTTATTTTAGGATATATAATTAACGAGGAAATTATAAATTATCAATTTGACAAAGAAAACCATCTCAAATGAGGTGGTTTTTTAACATCCACAGAAAACTTCTATTGTGCTTTTATCTTTTGATTGTATAATTTTATAATAACAACCAGCTTCATTTTTTTCAGGAGTAAATTCATTTTTGTCTTTTATCCATTTATTAGTTGAATCTGAATTCTCATATAAATCAGCATAATAAATATTTTCAATAAGTTTTCTAAGTTCTTTTTCTTTGGTTTTTGGAAAAACAATTGCTTGTTTTAAAGGTGACGCTTCTCCACAACTATTTGAAGTAAATAATATACCATATTCATAATTTTTTTTAAAACCACATTCAGGGTTATTTTCAAAGTCTGAATCGTTTATTATATCAAATTTATTAGAAATAGATTTATAATTATTTTCCATATACAAAAAAAATAAATCAACATCGTTTTGAGAATTATTTTTTAGAAGTTTTAGTTTTTTAATTTCTGGTATTTTTAGTTCAAACTTTTTTTGACTAAGTATTACTTGAGAAATAAAAATTAAAAAAATGGTGCTAAGAATTATTTTCATTGGATAAAGGTAAAAAAAGCCATCTCTTTTCAAGATGGTTTTTATAAAAATCTTATATTTATGTAATAAACCAACTTACCAAAAAAATATGAAGTACCTAAAATTCTTACTTTTTCTTTCTGTAGTAATTGCTTGTAAAGAAACTAATAAAAAAGATACGATGACAACAGCTAAAGAAATTCATAAACGTGTAATGACGTTAGATACACATGTAGATATTAATGTAAATAATTTTACAGATTCTATTAACTATACACAAAAATTAGAAAACCAAGTAAACTTGCCAAATATGGAAGAAGGAGGGTTAGATGTCGCCTTTTTTATTGTGTATACAGGTCAAGGAGAATTAACTGAAGAAGGTTATGAAAAGGCTTATAAAAATGCAATGAGTAAGTTTGAAGCAATTCATAAACTTACAAAAGAAATTGCTCCAGAAAGAATTGGTTTGGCTGTTACCTCTCAAGAAGCTAGAAAAATTTATGCATCAGGAAAAAAAGTAGCAATGATTGGTGTAGAAAATGCATATCCTTTAGGAACAGATATTTCTAGAGTAAAACAATTTTATGATTTAGGTGCAAGATATATGTCTCTTTCTCATAATGGTCATAGTCAACTTTGTGATTCTAATACAGGAGAGAAAGACAATGTTTGGTTACATAATGGTGTAAGTGATTTTGGTAAAGAAGTAATTAAAGAAATGAATAAATGGGGAATTATGATTGATGTTTCTCATCCTTCAAAAAAATCTATGAAAGATATGATTGCTTTATCTAAAGCCCCAATTATAGCATCACATTCTTCTGCAAGAGCATTATGTAATCATAGTAGAAATTTAGATGATGAACAATTAGAATGGTTAAAAAAGAATGGAGGAGTTGTACAAACTGTAGCCTTTAAAAGTTATGTAAATACAAAGAAAAATGATTTATATAGCAAAGCAATAGAAACTTTATTAAAAGAATTTGCTAAGAAAGAAAACTTTGAAATAAAACCATGGAGCGAAATTAGAATAATGGAAGCAGGAGTTGAAAGAGATAATTATATTAAAAAATATAGACAATTATCTAAAACAGCAAATGAAAAAATAGATAAAGACAAATTTCCTCCTGTAAATGTAGCAGATTTTGTAGGCCATATAGATTATTTAGTCAAAAAAATTGGAATTGATCATGTAGGAATTAGTTCAGATTTTGATGGTGGAGGAGGAGTAGAAGGTTGGAATGATGCTTCAGAAACTTTAAATGTAACTGTAGAACTAGTAAAAAGAGGTTATACAGAAAGTCAGATTGAACAACTTTGGAATGGGAATTTACTTCGTGTTTTAGATGAAGTTGAAAAAGTAGCTAAAGATATTCAATCTAAATCTTAGCATATCAGAGTAAAATATTAAAGGATATATAAAACCCTTGTAAAACTAAAAAACCATCTCTTTCGAGATGGTTTTCTATAACGAACTAATTCAAATTTACACAATGAAAACAGTTTACTACGTTGCTTTCATTTTATAGTATGCAATCTGCGTGCCAAAGTATATTTTTTTTTGAAAAACTTGCTGTATTGTAAACTTTATAAAAAGTATAAGAGTATAAACCAAGAGCGCTTCTATCTAGGAAAGAATAAATTTAGGATTTTACTTAGCGTGTTTATGAGCCTTGTAAGAAGAACGCACTAAAGCACCACTTTCTACATACATAAAGCCCATTTCTAAGCCTAAAGTTTCATATTTCTTAAATTGATCTGGAGTAATAAATTCCTTAACAGGCAAATGCTTTTTGGTAGGTTGTAAATATTGACCAATCGTAATAATATCACAATTTACAGCTCGTAAATCTTTCATTGTTTGTATTACTTCTTCTTCAGTTTCGCCCAAACCTAACATTAAACCAGTTTTGGTTCGCATTCCGTTTTCTTTCAAGTACTTTAAAACACCCAAGCTTCTGTCGTATTTTGCTTGAATTCGAACTTCTCGAGTTAATCTTCTAACAGTTTCCATATTATGAGAAACTACTTCAGGAGCTACTTCTATAATTCTATCAATCTGTTTTGTGTTTCCTTGAAAATCAGGAATTAAAGTCTCTAAAGTTGTGGTTGGGTTTGCTCTACGAATTGCATCCACAGTTTCTGCCCAAATTATAGAACCACCATCTTTTAAATCGTCTCTGTCTACAGAAGTAATTACAGCGTGTTTAATGCTCATAATTTTTATAGAACGTGCTACTTTTTCTGGTTCATCCCATTCTACAGTGTCTGGTCTTCCTGTTTTTACACCACAAAAACCACAAGAACGTGTGCAAATATTTCCTAAAATCATAAAAGTAGCAGTTCCTTCTCCCCAACATTCACCCATATTTGGGCAACTACCACTTGTAGAAATTGTGTTTAATTTATACTTATCTACCAAACCTCTAAGTTCTGTATATTTTTTACCAACAGGTAATTTTACACGTAACCATTTTGGTTTTTTAGGTCTTTCAGGAAGAATAACAGAATCTACAGCCATTTTCTATCGATTTTTAGAAGTGCAAAGATACAAAGGAAAGTTTTAAATAGTTGTTAAAAACCAAATGCTAAACCCAATTAAAAATAGAATACCAACAATACTCAGAATACGTAAGTAAATTCTTGGTTGATGTTCTTTAGGTGTATGTTTTCCAGTAATTAATTTGTAGTTTAAAATAGCATAAAAAGGAGCTGTTAAAAAAGATAAAATTGTAGCAACTTTTACTAACAAACCCATATTGTCCATAAAGTATTTTAAGATTAGAAAAGTACCTGCAAATAAGAAGAGAATCCAAAACCAATAGCCGTATTTTAGTTCTTTATTCCATAATAATTTTGTAGTTCTGTTCATTGCTCTTGGTGAAGCATCCATTGTTGTAATTGTTGTGCTAAACATTGTTGTAAAAGCTGCAATAGCAATAAATATATAAGAGAATTCGCCTAAGTTTCTAGTATATAAATCTATTAATTGAGAAGCAAAAACACCTCCTTTATTAGAGAAAGTCTCTCCAGATTTATACATTACTAATGCACCTAAAAGTACAAAGCAAATTCCTAAAAATAATGCACCTATATAACCAATATTAAAATCGAAAATAGCGTCTTTTCTTTTGGTTTTTATTACGGTTGTTTTGTCTTTTTCTACAGACCAAATAGAATGCCAAATAGAAACATCTAAAGGTGCAGGCATCCAACCTAAAAAAGCGATTAAAAAAATAAGTTCTACAGGTCCTGAAGGAAGAATTTGAGTAACATCAAAAACTTCTTTTGTGTTAAATATTGCCACAGAAAGTGCAATAATGGTACTAATTGTAAGAATCATTATGATGTATTTCATCAAGTTATCTAACAATTGATACTTACCAACAACTAAAAAGATAAGACTAACAAACATTAATATTGTAGACCATAAAACCAAATCGTTTGTGAACCCAAAAAGTTGCGAAGCCAAACCAGCAGTAACAATTGTAACTGCTGCTTGAATGGTAAACATTGTTGCAAAATTAATGATATAATAGGCTATTAAAACACCTTTCCCAAGTTTACGATAACCATCTAATAATGTTTCTCCTGTTGCTGCTGCATATCTTGGGCCAAATTGAAAAAACGGATATTTAAACAAATGTGCTAACAACAATGCCCAAATTAGACCAAAACCAAATTCTGCACCAGCTCTTGTAGATTGTACCAAATGAGATACACCAATTGCTGCACCTGCAAATAATAAACCTGGACCTAAAGATTGGAGGAATGATTTTTTCATAATTATTCCATTTTCCAATTTTTATCAGCAATTGAAATACATTTTAAAAGTAATTTATCATTTGATTTTACAACAGAAATTAAACGACTAATTTTTTCCAGAGACTTTTTATTTTTTGACCAAATTGCTATTCCTTCTGCTTCGTCATCAAATTTAATTTGAGTTAAAATTTTATCATCTGATAACATAATTGCCCCGTAAATAATACCTAACCAACTTGGGCCTCCAGCTTGATAACCTCTTTTTTGTAAAAACTTCATATGAGAATCTTTCTCATAAACATCATAATAATCTAATCTATATTCACTATCAATTTTGTGTATTTGACCTCTTGTAGCAATACTATTATTTGTTAATGCATCTAAAAGTTCTGGTTCTTTATTTTCTTGACTATTACAACCAAAGAAAATAAATAAAGAAAGGATAAAAAATATTTTTTTCATAATCAAGTCCTCTTTATAATCTCAGCCAATAACTTTTTAGCACGTAATAATTTTACTTTTACGTTGTTCATTGGTTCGTTAATTTGTTCAGAAATCTCTTTATAAGTCAATTCTTGAAAATAACGTAATTGTATGACTTCTTGGTATTTAGGTTTTAGTTGTTTGATGTCTTTTAGCAATTTTGCTAAATTTTGCTCTCTAATAATTTTATCTTCAGGAGTTGGGTTTTCATCAATAACCAAATAGACTTTTTCTTGTTGCTCTTTAGATGTTTCAGTAGTAATAGAAATCTTTTTTTTGCGTAATAAATCTATATGAACATTTTTAGAGATGGTAATTAACCAAGTTTTAAAAACATATTTTTCATCATAAGTTTCTATTCTGTCAAATGCTTTAGAAAATGTTCTGATAGCAATATCTTCTGCATCATTTTCACTTTTAGTTCTTTTTAATTGAAAATTATACACATCTGTCCAAAAAGTATCCAATAGAAAACGAAAAGCAGATTGACTTCCACTTTTTGCTTTTGAGATATGATTTTCGAGTTTAGATTTGTTTATTTCCAATGATTTGGTTTTGACCACAAATTAGTGATAAATATCGAAAACTGAAAAAGTAAAAGTCCGATTTCTAAAAAAGGTAAGAAATAAGTAATTGTGGGTTCTTTTAATTTTTTTGATGAAAAACCAATCACAAAAAATTGTACTAAATAATAACTTAAAAATATAGGCAAAATAATTTCCCAACGATAAAAGAAAAATAAAATAATAGTTAAAAGGAAAAGGAATACTTTAGAAACAAAAAATAACCCTAAAAAAAATTTGTGTTTCAATTTATAATGATTTGCAGTAGAAATATGCCTCCTTTTTTGACGAAACCAGGCTGCAAAAGAAGTTGGTGCTAAAGATTCTGTAAAACTTTTTGCTGAGGTACAAATTACAGTATTCTCTTTATTTGCAGCATCTTGTATAAACAAATCATCATCACCAGATTTTATATGCATATGATTTATAAAACCTTTTACATTAAAAAACTCATCTTTATGATAGGCTAAATTTCTTCCAACAGCCATATATGGTGAACCCAATTTGGCATAACTAAAATATTGAATGGCAGTTAATAAGGTTTCAAAACGCACAAATAAATTTACAAGAGATTTTTCTTTTTTGTATTTCCCATAGCCTAAAATTATAGTTTTTTCTTGATTAAAATTTTGCGCCATTTCCGAAATCCAATTTTCGGAGATAGGTTTACAATCTGCATCTGTAAATAGCAAATGCTTGTTTTTGGCAGCTTTAATTCCTAAAGTGAGTGCATATTTTTTGTTTCCCCAAAAAGCTTCAATATTCTCTACATTAATAACTTTAATGTTTTTGTAAAAAAAAAAAAAAAGTTTCATCACTTCTAAAGTCTTATCAGAAGAAGCATCATTTATTATTACAATTTCAAAATCATTATATTTTTGATTGATGATTGATGGCAGAAATTTTTGTAGATTTTCTGCTTCATTTTTTGCACAAATAATAACAGAAATAGGAATTTCTATAGATTTTTTTCGTCTTTTATCTTTTTGATTATCGAACAAAAAAGCAGAAAAAACAATATAGTAAACAATCTGAATTGCTGTAAATACTACAAAAGAGTAGAAAAGTACAGTTAAAATCATTAGTAGAAAAAAAGATTAGTTATGTTCTGGTTCAGAACAATTTTCGAATTGATCTGGCGTTTTTCCACAAAAACCACAAGACTCGCCAGTTTCGTTTAACATTGGGTTTTGGCTTGCACAAGTACCAGCAAATTTACCATCTTTTTTTGCCCATATTTTAATGGCAATTCCAGCAACTCCAAGTCCTAATAACACTAATGTAAGCAGTAATAATTTCATAAAAAGTAATTATAATACAAAGATACATATTCTTATTTTCTCTGTAAAAAATCTTCTATAAATATTTACTTCGTGACTTTTCTTATCTTTAGGTGTCTTAAAAAAGAAGTCAACTAATATTAATTAACTAAACACTTTACATTATGAAAAAATATTTTGCAGAATTATTCGGAACTTTTTGGTTAGTTTTTGGTGGATGTGGTAGCGCAATTTTTGCTGCTGGTTTCCCAGAACTAGGAATTGGTTTTGTTGGAGTTTCTCTGGCATTTGGTTTAACTGTTTTAACAATGGCGTATGCTGTTGGGCATATTTCTGGAGGGCATTTTAACCCAGCAGTTTCTTTTGGTCTTTGGGCTGGAGGTAAATTCTCTACTAAAGAGCTAATACCTTATATCTTATCACAATTAGTGGGTGCAATTTTAGCAGCATCTGCTTTGTATTTAATTTTTTCTGGTAAATCTGGTTTCGAATCTATTGGTGGTTTTGCTGCAAATGGTTATGCAGAATTATCTCCTGATAAATATTCTATGCAATCTGCATTTATAGCAGAATTCTTACTAACAATGTTTTTCTTATTAATTATTTTAGGAAGTACAAATGAGAGAGCACCTAAAGGATTTGCGCCAATTGCAATTGGTTTAGGGTTAACTTTAATTCACTTAATAAGTATACCAATTACAAATACATCTGTAAATCCTGCAAGATCTATGAGTCAAGCAATTTTTGCTGGTGGAGAATATTTAACTCAATCTTGGTTGTTTTGGGTTGCCCCAATTGCTGGTGCAATTGTAGCTGGTTTAATTCATAAAGCCTTATTTGATAAAGAATAATACCTTTAGCAATTCTATAAGAAGCCAGATAAATATTTTGTTTATCTGGCTTTTTCATTTGATAAAAATAGTTTGTAAGTTTTTTTTGTAAAAAAAAAATAAACTATTTAGTTTTTTTTAGGTCTAATGAATAACTAAATTATTTTGAGATGAAAAAACATCAATTAACCAAAGTCACAATTTTATTTTTATTTACTGTATTTCTATTAAGTTTTTGTAGTTCATCTGCTTCAATTACTGAAGAAGAAGAAAATCCTGATACTGTTTCACAAACCTATGATATTACACCAATACTATCAAAATTCGATAATATTGATGCTGTAAGTTATTCAGTTAGCGGAAACACAGTAACATTTACAACAACAGATTTACCAAATCACACAAGTCCTTATTGGGATTCTTCACATCCTTTATACCAAGATTATAATGGATCAAATTCTAATTGGAGGAAAAATCCAAATTCTATTGGCGAACAAAATATTACGTTTACAATTTCTTTAAATCCAAAAGAAGCAACAAATAAAAGTGCAACACCTATGGGACCAATTGGTCTTTCTAGAAACGGAGTTGTATTTTTTAATCAATATGCTGCTGGTGGTGCAGATTTAACTAATGAAATTAATTCTTTCGATCAATGGTTAGGCCATCCTGCAGGAACACAATATCATTATCATATAGAACCCACTTTTTTAACAAATAGTTTTGGCAAAAGTGCCTTTTTAGGTTTGCTTTCTGACGGTTTTCCAGTATATGGTCCAGAAGAAAATGGTGCTACAATTACATCATCAGATTTAGATGAGTATCATGGACATACTGCTGCAACTACAGATTTTCCGAACGGAATTTATCATTATCACATAACTGCTGATGCTCCATATTTAAACGGAAATGGCTTTTTTGGAACAGCAGGAACCATAACAAGATAGTTTTTTGAGAGTATTAAAAATTTACATAGCATTTAGTTTACTTCTTATTTCTTGTGATAAAAAAACGCAAGAAGCTAAAACGATTATTAATACTAAAGAAATCCAAATTCCTTTGATAGTAAAGAACAAAAGTGATGCTAATTTTCAACTTAAAAATGGTGTTTTATTTTTTGATGAAAAACCCTACTCAGGAACTGTAAAAGATTTTTATGAAGATGGGAATTTAAAAACATCTTCTGAATATTATTTGGGAAAAAGACAAGGAAAATATTTTGGTTTTTACTCAAATCAAAATAAATGGTTTGAACGTTTTTATCAAAATGGAATAAAAACAAGAATTCATAAAGGTTGGTTTAAAGATGGGCAACAAATGTTTGAATATCAACTAAATAATAATGGTGTTTATGATGGCAGTATAAAAGATTGGCATTTTAATGGTCAGTTAGCAAAACACTTTCATTTTGTAGATGGAAAAGAGGATGGAAGTCAAAAAGTGTGGAAACTTAATGGTAAAATTAGAGCTAATTTTTTCTCTGTAAATGGAGATAGACATGGGTTAATTGGACTTAAAAATTGCGTGAGTGTTTTGTCGGAAGAAAATGTTTCCTTGAGCGCAGTCAAAAGATTAAATTAAAAAAATGAAATTAAAATTAATCATCTTATTAAGTATCATTTGTATTTCTTGCAAAAAAGAAGTTGCAATAGATAAAAGTAAAACGCTGCCTTTTTATAATTCAGAAGAATTTACTCCAGAATGGATTTCTAAAAATGATTCTAAATATAAGAGTATTCATAAAGTGGGGATTTTTGAATTTACGAACCAAAATGGACAAACAATAACCAATAAAAACTTTGAAGGTAAAATTTACATCGCCGATTTTTTCTTTACTACTTGCCCAAGTATATGCCCGATTTTAGCAAAAAATATGGCAGTTATTCAAGAGGTTTATAAAGAAGATAAAGATGTAATGATGTTGTCTCATTCAGTAATGCCTTGGGTAGATTCTGTAGATAAATTAAAAGAATATGCATCAGAAAAAAAAGCAATTGATAATAAATGGCATTTAGTAACAGGAGACAGAGATGAAATTTACAACATTGCAAGAACATCTTATTTTGCTGATGAAGATTTTAAAAAAACCAAAGATGAAAGCGAATTTATTCACACAGAAAATTTTGTTTTAATTGATAAAAAAGGAAGAATTAGAGGCGTTTACAATGGTACTTTGTCATTAGAAGTTCAGAGATTAAAACGTCATATAGAAATATTAAAAAAAGAAAGTTAATTTTATTTGTAAATAGAAAATTCACATTCACATTTACATTAAATTAAAACAAACTATTTTATTTTTTACGGGTCTTAAGTAGTAGATAACAAAACATAACCAAATGAAAAATTTAAAAACCACATTAGTAGTATTAGTAATTTCAGTTTTAACATTTTATTCTTGCTCTAAAGATGAAGTAACAGAAGTTTTAGAAGAAGAAGTAGTTGCAATTGATGATACAGATTTTACAGCAACAGATTGGACAACAGACACACATAGTAAAGATGCAGATCCTAATTTTGATGAAGTTTTTAAAGACAATACTGTAAAAAGATTAGATTTTGTCATTACAAAAGAACGTTGGCAAAGTATGTTAGATGATATGACAGCTACTTATGGCGCTTTTGGTGCAGGAGGAAATGGAGGAGGAGGATTAGTAGAAACAGATGAAAACCCAATTTTTGTTCCTGGAGAAGTTTTTTATAATGGAAAACAATGGTATAGAGTTGGTTTGCGTTTTAAAGGGAATTCTAGCTTACAATCTAGTTGGAAAAGCGGAATTTTAAAACTATCATTCAAGTTAGATTTCGATGAATTTGAAGATGATTATGAGCAAATAAAAAATCAACGTTTCTTCGGATTTAAAAAGCTAAGTCTTAAAAATAATTATAATGATGCTTCTATGTTAAGAGAAAAAGTAGCTACAGATGTATTTAGAAATGCAGGTTTAGTAGCTTCACATACTGCTTTTTATACTTTATATGTAGATCATGGTGAAGGACCAAAATATTTTGGAGTGTATACATTAGTAGAAGAAGTAGATGACACAGTTTTAGATACGCAGTTTTCTGATGATGATGGTAATTTATACAAACCAGATGGAGATGCAGCTAGTTTTGCAAGTGGTACTTTTGATGAAACTGAATACGAAAAGAAAACCAATGAAGATGAAGCAGATTTTACAGATGTTTCTAATTTAATGTCAATAATTCACGATAGTAAAAGAACTACAGATGCAGCAACTTGGAGAACAAATTTAGAAGCAGTTTTTGACACAGACGTTTTCCTAAAATATTTGGCAGTAAATACAGTTGTTCAAAATTGGGATACTTATGGTAGAATGACACATAATTATTTCTTGTATAACAACCCAGATACTAGTAAATTAACTTGGATTCCTTGGGACAATAATGAAGCTTTACAAGATGGAAAACAAGGTGGTTCTCACGCTTTAGACTTCTCAGGTTTAAATGTAACTCAATGGCCATTAATAGGATATTTATATCATGATAATGTGTACAAAGAAAAATATGATGGTTATGTAAAAGAAGTTGTAAATGGTGCTTTTAATGAGACTGCAATTCAATCTTTGTATGATTCTTATAGCTCATTACTAGAGCAATATGCAACATCAGAAGTAACTGGATATACTTTTTTAAGAAACAGTTCAGAATTTAATTCAGCAATAAGTCAGTTAAAAACACATGTAAGTTCTAGAAAAACAGCAGTAGAAAATTATTTAAAATAGTTGGTAGTTGGTTTATAAAAAAGCTTCGTGAGAAATTACGGAGCTTTTTTTATGAAATAATATTCACTTCAATTTCTAAAGAAA
>JBGCFX010000144.1:0-2594 GCA_045110395.1 Polaribacter sp. | reverse complement strand
ACTCCTGCTTTTCGCTGAACAGCCATTGTTTCTTGCTGACGTTTCATAGCGTTTTCTTTTCCTGGATATTTCTCATTCAAGGCAGTTAATTCAGGTCTAATCACCTTCATTTTTGCACTCGATAAATAAGATTTATAAACTAAAGGAGACATAAAAATACGAACGACAATGGTCATCAATATAATAATCAACCCATAATTACCCATAAAACCTTTTAAGAAGTTAAATACTGGGTAAAAAAGGTTTCTGTTTAGGAAACCAAAAATTCCCCAACCTAAATCTGCAGTTTGGTCTAGGTCTGTCCCTTCAAAAGTTTTTAATACATTATAATCACTTGGTCCATAATACCATTTCATGTTATAATTTAACTCGCCATTTGTTAATGCTAAAGGCGTTTTTAATTCATAACGTTTTGTAAAAACAGTATCTATTTCTTCATCTTTTACTAAATCTGTAGAAGTAACAGTTGCATTGTTAAAAGGTGTATCCGAAAGTAAGTTTGTTGTAAAAAAGTGTTGTTTATATGCTACCCAATCTACATCGTTTAAAACTTCTGTATTGCCAGCATTTAAGTAATCTACCTCATCTTCTGTTTTATAATAGAACCAAGAATACATAGTATTTTCAGTTTTTAAACTTTTTTCATGTCTGTAACCATCTAAAGACCAATCTAAATTAATTGGGTTAGAAGAGTTAATTACATTGCTTAAACCTTGAGAACGAATGGCAAAATTAACCATATATTCTTTTGGTTTCATTTCATATCTATACTCTAAAAATTGGTTGTCAGATACTTTTAGTTTCATAGAAACTACTGTATTTTCTCCATTTTTAGTAATTATAGGTTCAAAAAATAAATCTTTGGTATTTAAGATTCTGTTATCTGTAGTCCCAAAATTGATATTAAAAGACGCATTATTGTCTTTTATCATATAAAGAGGCAAAGAATCATAGGTTTTAAAATTCTTAATTAAAGCTTCTTTTATTTGCCCACCTTTATTATTTATGGTCAGTTTTAAAACTTCATTTTCTAAGACTTTAGTGCCTTCTGTACCATTAATAGCACTTTGTGCAAAGGCTCCTAATTTATTGGTCAATGCAACTTCTTTTAAAGAATCATTTTCAAAAACAGGTTTTATTTCATTAGTAGAGTTTGTAACTTGTTTTGTAGCATCTACAACTTGTTCCGTTTTTGTTGATGTATCTGGAGTTTCTTCTGGTTTGCTAGTATTCATCCAGTATAATAAAATACCTCCTAATAAAACCATTCCTATAAAAGAATTGATGTCGAATTTTTTTTGTTCCATATATTTTAATTGTCAATTTGTCATTAAATCAAAAATATCTTTTGATAAAAACGCGACAAATGTAGTGAAAAAGCAATTTTTATGTTGATTTTACTGCTTTATATTTTCTGAACTTATATAGTTCAATTAGTATTCCGTTTTGAATTTTGAATCTTAAATTTTAAATCTTCGAATATTTAAGAGCCGCTTTTATAAAATCTACAAATAAAGGGTGAGGTTTTAAAACCGTACTTTTATATTCTGGGTGATATTGAACCCCAACAAACCAAGGATGTTCAGGTATTTCTACAACTTCTACCAAACCAGTTTTTGGGTTGTAACCAGTTGCTTTCATACCTGCAGCTTCTATTTGCGTTAAATAATCGTTGTTAAATTCGTAACGATGTCTGTGACGTTCTTTTATATCTTGATTTCTATAGGCAGTAAAAGCATTAGAACCTTTTTCTAAACGACAATCCCAAGCTCCTAAACGCATTGTACCTCCTTTTTCAGTCACATTTTCTTGACTTTCCATTAAGTTGATAACAGGGTTTAAGGCATCTTTTTTCATTTCTGTAGAAAAAGCATCTTTTAATTTTAATACATTTTTAGAAAATTCAATAACAGCCATTTGCATACCTAAACAAATTCCGAAAAACGGAATGTTGTTTTCTCTTGCATATTGTACCGCTTTTATT
Organism: Polaribacter sp.; assembly: GCA_045110395.1. Classification (GTDB taxonomy): domain Bacteria; phylum Bacteroidota; class Bacteroidia; order Flavobacteriales; family Flavobacteriaceae; genus Polaribacter. The sequence continues at coordinate 610 of JBGCFX010000144.1, read as the reverse complement.
TTTCCGTCAATTCCCCTATCTCCAAAACCTGGTGCTACTAAAATTCCGTTTACGCCTTTTAGTTTTTTTTCAAAATTCTTAGGAGTTAAACTCTCTGAATGCACCCATCTTACTTTTACTTTGGTTTCGTTAGAAGAACCAGCGTGAATAAAAGCTTCTGTAATCGATTTATAAGAATCTTGCAACTCAATATATTTACCAATTAAGGCAATTTCTACTTCAGATGTTGGGTTTTTATGTTTTCTTAAAAAGTCGTTCCAAACTTTTAATTCTGGCTCTCCTTTAGATGATAATTGCAATTTCTTTAAAACCACTTCATCTAAACCTTGCTCTAACATTAAATTAGGAACATCATAAATGGTTTCTGCATCTATAGATTGTATAACGTCTTCTTTTTTAACATTGCAAAACAATGCCAATTTGCGTTTGATATCATCAGAAATTTCGTGTTCTGTTCTACACACCAAAATATCAGGACTCACACCACTTTGCATCAACATTTTTACAGAATGTTGTGTTGGTTTTGTTTTCAACTCACCAGCAGCAGCTAAATAAGGCACTAAAGTTAAGTGAATTACAATGGCATTTTCTTCGCCTTTTTCCCACAACA
>JBGCFX010000143.1:0-10452 GCA_045110395.1 Polaribacter sp. | reverse complement strand
TTGTGCAGGAGGTTATCGTTCTGTAATTGCAGCTTCTATTTTAAAAGCAAGAGGTTTTCATAATGTTGTAGATGTTGCTGGTGGTTATGCAGCCATAAGAAATACAACTATTGTAAGAACAGATGCAGTTTGCCCATCAACTTTAAAATAAAGAAAATGAAAAATGTCTTATGTATTTTGTTGATGAGTTTGTTTTTTATCAATTGTAACTCAAATCAAGAAATTAAAACCATTTCTACAAAAGAATTAAAAGTTTTGTTATCAAAAGAAAAGATTCAATTAATGGATGTGAGAAGCCCAAAAGAAATAAATGAAGGCACAATTAAAACAGCAGTTTTTGCCAATTATTTTGATACTGACTTTGCAGAAAAAGCGATGCAAAAATTAGACAAAACAAAACCTGTATATTTAGTTTGCAGAACAGGAAACAGAAGTGGAAAATCTGCAATTATTTTAAAAGAAAAAGGATATACTGTTTACAATGTTTTAGGAGGTTATAATCAATGGAAAAAAGAAAATTAAAAATGATGAAAACAACAGAAATACAAATAGAAAATTTAAAATGTGGTGGTTGTGCAGCTACTATCAAAAAAGGAATATCACCTTTAAATGGAGTAAATAAAGTAGAAATTGATGTAGAAAAATCAATGGTTTTTATTACTTCTGAAAATGAGAATTTAGAAGAAATTAAATTAAAATTATCTAAATTAGGGTATCCAGAAGTTGGCGATAAAAATACAGTTTTACACAAAGCAAAATCTTTTGTAAGTTGTGCTGTTGGTAGATTAGATTCTTAAAAAAGACCTGTTTAGTATATGTTTTTAAATTGATGTAATTTTTATAAAAACTATAAATAAAAAATCGTCTAAAAATAATTTTTAGACGATTTTTTTGTATCTATTAAAGTTAGTTTTTAAAATCTCCAACCAACATTTAATCCTAATCTAGGTACTAAAACAGGAGAGTCAGAACCAAATAAGTTTCTACCAATACCACCATAAACATCTATAACTAAACCACCACTAGAAATGTATTTTGTACCTACAGCAACACCTAAAGCACCATCAGTATATTTTTGATCGAAAATATCAGAGCCTTTTACAGATTCTGATTTACCAGAATTAATCCCAATAAAACCTTCACCAAAAAAGTTCCATTTTTCGTTAGTAGAAAAATAATGACGATAATAAGGAGTAATCATTATATTCTCATTATATCTAAAAGTTACATCTTGTTTTGCTAAGTTAAAAAGTGCAGAAACTCCAAAAGAAGAATCTTCTGTTAGGTAATTTTCATAAGAAAATTCTAAACTTCTTATAACAAGAGCATCACCAATGTCTAATTTAATTTCTTGTTGCCCATAATTAAAAGAGCTTACTAAAATTGCGAAAACTAAAAGTATTTTTTTCATTTATGTTGTTTTTATTTAGAACGTTTTTGAACTGATTAAATTATTATTTGTTTTTTTAGAATCTGTATCCAACAGAAATACCAATTCTACCAATAACAGTATTGTAGTTGCTTTCAGAAAAATTTCTACCTAAACCAAGTAATAATTCTGTAGAAAATCCTTTTTTAGAAACAAATTTACCACCAACAGAAATACCAAGACCAAAACCAGTTTCAAAACGGTTATCATTGCTAAATAATAACCTGTCTTTAGCTGAAAATAGCATGCCAAAACCTTCGATAAAAAAGCCTCTTGCGTATTTACCAGAAAAATATCTTCTGTAATATGGAGTTATAGAATAGTTTAAGTCAGATTGTGCAGTATCTGTATTTAAAGTAACAGCTGCACCAAAAGAAGATTCTTCGTCAATTAATCTTTCATAAGAAAAATCAATCCACTTAGCAGCTAATAGAGTTAAAGCATTAATTTTAATTTCTGTTTTTTTATTAACATCTTGAGGATATTCTTCTTCTTTTTCTTGTGCTAAAGAAGTAAATGAAACTAAAATTAACAAAAATAATAGTGCAATTTTTTTCATAATTTTTCTTTTTTATGATGATACAAACATATCAAAAAATGAGCCAAAAATCTAAAAAATAGCTCTTAATTGAACACTTCCTGTATGTATGGTTTTAGCGTTTTCACTTTTTCTGCCTAAATAACTAAGGTTTAAGTTTAAAAAGTTATTTAATTTTCGATTAAAAAGCACATTCCAAGTGTAATTTTGTCCTGCTTGCAAACCTTCTAACATTTGGTATCCTACAGGTGTATTAGCATTACCTGTAAAATCATTTAAAAACACATTAACATTCGCAGAAATTTGATTCTTTTTACTATTGATGTAGAAATACTCAACCCCGAATTTTTGCTGATTTAATACCTCAAAACTTTGCAACTGGTTTTCTTTCTTCTTATAATGATAAAAAGCTGAAAAGCGATTGTTTTGGTTGTATAAAAAACTAATTTTTGGCTGAATTTCATTCGAGTTTATCAAATAGTTTCTGTTCGTAAAATTCTCAGTTTGTAAATCGTTTTCAGTAGTTTTTCCCATCAACTCAAACAACCAGAAAGTTTTAAATTTGTGCGCAAAATCTACTTGATGAAGTTTAACATTATTTTCTTGGCTACCAATAAAATATTGCTGCTTATTTCTATTTTTTGCATAGGTATAAGTAGCACTGTAATTTTGTAAATTTCGATTAAAATAGATGCTATTTCTCAAATTAAAATTCAACCCAATTAGTTTTGTTTCATCAAAATTAAAAGGATTAAAATTAAAACTATTTCCTATTCTTTGTTGTTCATTTTCTATACTTAAAAAACTCTGATTGTAAAAGTTAGAAATTAATTTTCGGATTCCTGTTTTAGAAGACCAAACTTTAGGATTCAAAGCTAAAGATTGCGTGAATTTTGCTCTTTGTGTGGCAATAAAACGCAAATTAGGTTTTGGCAAACGAAGATATGCTGCTTGGTCTTGAAACTCGGCAATTTCAAACTCGTCAAAATCTTGAATTCCGTCATTATTATAATCAATCCAAGTATAAAAACCCAAACCTGGTTCTGTTTTTACATAAATATATTCTTGTCTGGCAACATTACCAGAAGAAGTCTCATAAATAGTACCTAAATTGATAAAATTTTTAAACAATTTTTGATTGAAAACTACTTTAGAGTTTAAAGATTTTTCATCTTCTGTAAATTGGTTTTCTGTGAGTCTATAATTTGCAAAAACACTTAAATTGGTTTTTTTATTCTGAATTATTTTACTGTTTACATAAAACGTTTTTCTGTTGTTAATTTCTGTAAACGTATTCGATTTTATACTGTCATTATCTCTATAATTAAAACCGATTTTTGCGAAGACTTTTGTGCTGTCTCCAATACCAAAATAGGTTTCATATTCTTTAAATCTATGACTGGTGTTTATAAATTCTTTTGTGTTTTTGTTTTGTCTGCTATTGTTTTCAAGATTGATAAATGCGCCTAACCATTTTTTGTTAAAATCTTGTTCTACTTTAGCTTTTGCTATAAAAAAAGAGTTATCTTCTATGGTAGATGTGTTTTCTAAATAACTACTATTTGCATAAAAAGTAGTTTTATTTAGTTGTATTTTAGATTCGAATTCGTGTTTATTTCCTTTAAATATATCTGTGTAATTTAAGTTATTGAACCTGTATAGAATAAAATCATTTTTTTTATTTTTAAGTGATATTTCTGACTGGAAGTAGTTTTTTGTTTCGTTATTGGTTAAAAGATTCCAATCTCTATTAAATTCTACAGGTTCCCAGCCTAATTCTGTATTAAAGTTTTTTTGCACAAATTCGTGCGTAATTTTACTTTTTAGTTGCCATTTTTTATCAATTAAAATTTGTTCCCAATCAAATAATACAGCAGGTGCAATATTGTTTTGGTCATCTTTTGTAGAAAATAAATTGGCATCATTATTACTTACAGCTACTTCAAGATTTAGTTTTGTTTTTTTTTGAGAATCATAGCTGGTTTTAAAGACAAAAGATTGGAACTTATTAGGCGCAGTTAATCTAATTATTGGGCTAAAATTACCTTGATTTGCTCCTACATAAACAAAAATGTTTCCAATTGCTGTGCTTCTGTCTAGTTGATAATCTCCATTATTCTGTCCAACATTTGTAAAAGTTACAAAAAACAACTCATCATTTGGGTTTTGAGAATATTCAAACGTTTCTATAGCACCAATCGTTGTTTTTTTATAAAGTACTTTATTTTCATCAAAAGCATCTACAAAAGCACTTTCTGCTACCATTAAATCTGTATTATTACCAGCATTTGCTAAAATTTGTTTTTGATTGTCAGTTAAACTTTGTTGTATAGGTTGGTTTTTAGCATCGTTTTCACTAAAAAAATAACCACTAAAATTCCATTTATCACCTTTGTATTCTACTTCTTCATAGGTTAAAAAACGCGTATAATTTCTATCTGCATATTGAAACTCGACAGCAATTCTCATATCATTAGTAATAGGAAAAGTGGTATTGAAAGTAATTTCTGCCAAATTATAATCTATTATATACTCTTTATTTGCACCTCTTTCTATTTGAATTCCGTTAATATAAACCTGTTCACTACCTTCTATAATTAAAATGGCAGGTTCGTTATTTATCCCGAAAATTTTATAAGGACCTTGGTTACCTTCAATTCCTGTAACTCTATAACTGTTAAATTTACCACGAACAACTGCACCAGAAGCTGCTACTTTTAATTTTTTATTGATGTTAGCTTCTACTCTTAAACCTGCCACTTGTTTCATTATGGGCATAAAATAACTTTCTTGGTTTTGTAAAGAAATATCACCAGCCTTAACAGACCAATTGTCTGTAAACATTTCTATAAAAACCCGATCAAAATCGGTTAAGTTTTGCGAGTATCCATTTTGTTGAATGGGTATGTTAGTATCAAAAATATTGGCTCTTAAAGTTACGTTTTTAGATATTTTTCCTGAGATTTCTAAGTCTAAAGCAGAGTTGGTAACCGCATTTTGGTTGTTACCAGAAGTTAAACCTCTTGTAATAAAACCACGAGTTTGCAAACCATTAAATAGTTTTATTTCAGATGTTTTTTTATTAGTAGTTAAGCTGTATAATTTACCAGTATTTGTTTCATTGGGTAGAATTAGTTTTTCATCAAAAGGAGTGTAAGTTTTGGTTATAAAATCTGGAAGTTTAAAATAATTAATTGTTATTTCTGAATATTTTTTTGAGTTGATAATTAAAAAAGCATTACTAAAATCTACAGTATATTCAGCTTTTGGAATTACTTTTAAAGTTTTGTTTAAAACTTTAAATTGCTGTGGGTTGATGGCAACAGAATCAAAATAAATGGTATCTTTTTGAATGATGAGTTTTTTGCTTCTAAAATCTGTAGATATGGTTTGAGATTGGACAGAAACCCCAACAAAAAACAATAAAAAAAGAAAATATTTTTGAAGCATATAAAACAATAAGTACGTAACGTAAAAATATGTTTTTTATGCTTTACAAAAGTTTAAAATTAGAAAAGAGATTGTTGTTTTACAGGATTTTCATGTGCTAATAACCATTTTTTACGCCAAATACCACCTGCATAACCTGTTAAAGAACCATCAGAACCAATAACTCTATGACAAGGTATAATAATCCAAAGTGGGTTTTTACCATTTGCTGATGCTACAGCTCTTATCGCTTTTACGTCTCCTAAAGATTTACTTTGTTCTAAATAGCTTTTTGTTTTTCCGTATTTTATTTTTAAAAGAGATTTCCAAACTTTTTTCTGAAATTCGGTTCCTTTTGGGTTTACTGTTAAATTAAAACTAGCTCTTTTTCCATTAAAATACTCTCCTAATTGCACCACACATTCTTGCAAGCAAAATGGGGTAGACGCATTCAGTAATTTTTCAGAAACAGTATCATCATCTAAAACAGAAACAGATTGAATTCCGTTTTTATCGCCAACAATTTTTGCAATTCCTATGGGTGTTTTATGGTATGTGGTTTGTGTTTCTTGCATTATATTCCAAAAACAGTTTTAGAATTCTGAGTAGTAATTTCCGAAATTTCTTCGAAAGTTAATCCATAAATATCAACTAATTTATCAACTACGTTTGTTATATAAGCACTTTCATTTCTTTTTCCTCTATAAGGAGTTGGTGCTAAATAAGGAGAATCCGTTTCTAAAACAATGTGTTTTAAATCTATTTCGTTTAAAAATTTATCAATTTTACCATTTTTATTTTTTTTTACACCACCTATTCCTAGTTTCATATTGTAAGAAATTGCTTTTTCTGCTTGTTCTTTTGTGCCTGTAAAACAGTGGAAAATTCCAAATAAATCATCACTTTTTTCATATTCTAAAACTTCGAAAATTTCATCAAAAGCATCTCTACAATGAATTACAATTGGCAATTTTTTTTCTTTTGCCCATTTTATTTGTGTTCTAAAAGCTTCTTGTTGTTGGGTTAAAAAAGATGTGTCCCAATATAAATCGATACCAATTTCGCCAATTGCATAAAAGTTTTTTTTATCAATCCATTCTTTTGCATGTGCTAATTCTTCTAAATAATTTTCTTTTACAGAAGTTGGGTGTAAACCCATCATTAAAAAAACATCATTAGGATATTCTTCTTCTAATTTAAGCATGCTTTCTGTATATGAAGAATCTATTGCAGGAATAAAAAACCGTGAAACACCTGCGTTTTTTGCACGTTGAATCACGGATACTCTATCCCCATTAAATTGTTCTGAATATAAATGTGTATGTGTATCTGTAATCATTATTTTGGATTGTTTTCTATCAACAAAATTAATGATTTGTTATTCCATTTATAAATCAGATTGCATTTTCTTTTCACTAAAATTAAAATAGTAGTTTTTTTGTGAAGTTTGTTTTTTTGTTTTTTATATTTATTAAATAAATTCCTTTTGATAATTTTGGCAAATAAACTTTTTCAGATAGACTTTTTAATTGATAATTTTCTATAATTTTCTGACCTTTAATAGAATATATATCTAACAATCCGTCAGAAATCCCATTAATATAAATTGTGCCATTTTTACCTTTGTAAATATTTAGGTTAGTTATGTTATCATTATCAACACTTAAAGATTTTTGTTGTATGTGTAAAAAAAATCGCCCTGTTTCTGGGGCTTCTTTGTAATGTGAAAATTTGTAGACATCGTTAGAAATTTCGATAAAAGTGCCCTCTTTCTTATCTTCTAGATAGATTTTTACATCAGAAGAAATTGTAGATTCTTTTAGAGAGATCGTAATTTCTCGGTCTTGATTCTTTTCAATCCCTAAAGGAATAACAAAATCGCTATTTTCTAGTTCAGGTAAAAACTGAATGGCAAAAGGCGTTTTTTTATCACTTTCTAATAAATGAGTATACAAGGATAAATCTCTACTTTCTCCGTTAAAAACTGAAGCATCATAAGTTACATCTAAGCCTTTTGTCATTCCATTTTTAAATGCAATTGTAGTTTCAGCAACATTAGTTTTATCATCAATTTTTAATACAATTTTTTGTGGTTGATTTCCTTTTAAAAACAAATTTCCAAGTTGATGGGTTAACATAGATTTGTTAATATCTATACTACCACCTCCATTTTTAGATTTAACAAAAAACGCTTGACCTGGAGCAATATATTTTGCGCCCAAACCATTTCCTACAGGTTCGTATGAGGTTGTATTTGGATTCCAGAGATATATATTTGCAAAAAGTGGATCTAAATTATCGGTATTTTCAGTTAAGAAATTTTCGTTTGCATCTGCGTTTACATTTGCATTAATGTATGCTGGGTAAGGATTTCCAATCAAATTCCAACCATTTAAATTTTCAGTTATTGGGTAGTTTGTTAAATTATCTGCTTTTAATTTACCTGTAAAATTTAAAAAAGCATTGGCAGATGTTCTTATTGAATATCCTTTACCTGCAATAAAGTCTCCAGAATTTACAGCTCCATTTTGATAATAGCTCCAATTTGGATTTGCGTTATTGTTATAAAAACCAATACCTCTATTATTGTTTTGACCTTCTGCAAGCTGTGTTGCAGCAGCCAAAATATCAATATCTACACTTGTAGAAGGACTTGAAAATAAATGCCAATTGTTACCACTTACATATCTTAAATAAATTAAATCTGCAGGGTTTACATTTGTTTGATTTCCTCTAAGAATAAAACTTCCATTTCCATTTACAAAAGATTCTACTTGAATATTCGAACCTTGGTCTAAATCTCCATTTACTGTTAAACTAGCATTATTTTTAATTGTTAGCGCATCATTAATTGTTAAATTATTTACTGCATAACTTTGATTAAAGTTTATTTTAGGAGCATTTGCTACATCAGCAATAATTACATCATCATTTTGTATTGGTACTGCATTTGCATCCCAATTTCCAGGGGTATTCCAATCTGTACTTACAGCTCCAGTCCAAGTAATGGTTTGTGCTATTAGGTTTTCTATATTTCCAGAGATATATACATTTCCAAAATCAAATCTATCTATATTATCAACTCTTCTTTTAGTTCTGGAAGCGCCAATAATAAATTGATTATTTTTTATGGCAATTGCATCAAAACTCTGGTGAAGACCTGCAACAGTGCTATAACCAACTCTACCACCTTCTATTTTATCTGATGTTTCTATACTTTGTGCCAATTGATATTGGTTGTTAGCTCCTCTAGAATATAAATAAGAAATACCCACCTCGTTTGTTCTAGATCCATCATTATTTGTAAAATCATAATATGGAGCACTAACTAAAAGCACATTATTGTCTAAAGAAAGTGAATATCCAAATTTATCACTGGTTGTTGTGCCTCTAATTATTTGATGTTGGTTCCAATTCTCATTTTCTTTTTTAAATATATATAAAGCACCATATAAAAAATTACCATTTTCTAAAACGTTAGCATCAATAGCAGAAACTGCAATGTAATCTCCAAAAATATCTATATCATTATAGCCAAAAGCCTGATTATTAACTCTGTTATTTGGTTTTATTTTACTTACAAAATTCCAATTTTCAGCGCCATCTTTTTTAAATAAATGTACATTACCATTTCTACCATTTATTACTTGACCTGCATCATCAGTTTCTTTTAAACTAGTTATTAATATAAAATCATTATGTATGCTAACATTTCTCCCAAAATTATCAAACTGTACTCTGTTATTAGCGGTTATTTTCTGTATTTGCGACCAAGTATCATTTACATTTTTTTTAAAAACATATGCTGCACCAGAGTTATTGGATAGATTAAGATTATCCTTATCATAATTATTATATGGAGCACCAATTACTAAGAAATTACCACTAACGTCTATAGATTCACCAAAAGCATCACCAACTCTTAAGTCTGAAGATCTAAGTTTTTGTGTATATTGCCAAACATCATTGTTGTCTTTTTTGAATATTAAAACTGCACCAGAAATAACACCTTCATATCTGACTTCGTTAAATCGTTCTTTATGACAAGCCACAAATATAAAATCACCTTCAATAGCAACATCGTTTCCAAGATATTTATCTCCGTGAATCAAAGCAGGATTGAAATTCTTTAATTCTTGATGAAATGCCCAAACTCCGTTATTGTTCTTTTTAAAAATTTGAACAGTTCCTTCATTTTCGTTAAGTCCTGCATTACCATCTCCTGGAGTACCAATCACTGCGTAATTGTCATCAATAGCAACACTAAAACCAAAACTATTTCCAAACTCTTCATTTGGATGATTTAAAATTTGTTCTCCCCAATTTTGGGCAGTAATTATTTGATTTGATAATAATAGGATGCTAATTAAATATATTATTTTTTTCATTGCTTTATTTTTTTAAAATCCAATGCCTGGAGCTTCTGGACTAGAAGCTTGCGCTTTTTTGGGGTGTAGAATTAAGTATGTACCCATTGCTGTTAACACAGCATATTTTCCAAAGTCTTTCATTTTTTTAGTGCCAGTTTTCTGTTAATTTTTTCTTCCAAAATTTTGATTTTAGTATAAATTTAGCAAAGGTTTAAATTCATTAAGGTTGTTAATGCATTTTTGAATTAATGTTTTGTATTTTTAAATACTTTAAATTCATATCTTGTAATGTGTTAATTTAGAAATCAATTATGAATTTAATTGGTATGAATATGAATTAGAAAAGACAAAAACTTATGCTTAAGTTTTTATTGAACCCAGTTTTCGTATCATAGATAAAAACAATATAGATGATAACAGCCATACTTATTGATGATGAGCAAGATGCTATAGAAAGTTTAGCATGGGAAATTAAAACGTTTTGTAAGGAGATAAAAATAATCGATTCTTTTATAAACCCAGAAGAAGCCATTTCTGCCATTAATTATTTAAAACCAGACTGTGTTTTTTTAGATATAGAAATGCCAAAAATTGATGGTTTTCAATTGCTATCTCATTTAAAATATCGCGATTTCGATTTGGTAATTACCACTGCTTATGTTAATTACGCATTAACAGCTTTTAAA
>JBGCFX010000142.1:0-4494 GCA_045110395.1 Polaribacter sp. | reverse complement strand
ATATAAATAACTTCATCGTAATTGCGTTCAGATTGTAGTTTTTTAATACAATTTGCTATGGTTTCTCTCATCATAACCATTCCTGCACCACCACCAAATTGTGTGTCATCGATTTGTTTGTAGTTGCCTAAACCATATGTTCGTAAATCGTGAATTATAATTTCTGCTAAACCTTTTTCTTTCGCTCTTTTAATAATAGAGTGGTTAAAAGGGCTTTCTAATAAATTGGGAGCTACTGAAATAATATCTATTCGCATTTTGCAAATTTAATTTTTTCTAATTAAATTATTCTACAATTAAGGTAAAAGGAATACTATATTTTACGTTTACTTTTTTATTGCTTTGCATTCCTGGTTTTGCTTTTGGTAACCTTTTCATTACCCTTATAACTTCTTCCTTTATTTTAATATGAGGGGCTTTTGCAGTTATGTCTATAATATTCCCTTCTTTACTAATTTTGAAACTAATATAAATTCTTTTTCTTCCTGATGTTAAGCCTAATCTATTTGGCAAAGAAGTATCAAATTTCTTTGCAAAATGCATTTGCACACCTTTACTAAAGCATTTTTTTGCAGCAGCTACATTTTTAGAATTTTCACAACCAGGATAAACAGGTACTGTTTCAGAACCTATAATAGAATTGGTTTTAATAATTGTTTTGTTATTTTCTAAAGCTAAAACTTGAGTAAAATAGCTGTTAAAAGAGCTTTTATTGTAAAACTTTAAATTTGAAATAGGGTATTCTTTGAACGCACTAATTATTATATTATTTAAAGAACTTGAACGAGAAGTTGTCTTTATATTAAAAGGTTTGTTTTTTTTATTTAATTCAAAGCTTAAAGAAACTTTATTTTTTAATCTACTTAAGTTTGCTTTTACCAAATCATCATTATTTATTTTTTCTTTTAAGAAAACAGCAAAATCATTGGTTGTATTTCTACTATAAATAGAATCGTAATTAATTTTATTTTTTTTGAATGGTGGTAAATTGTTTTTATTGAATTTAAAACTTGCATTATATTTCCAAGTGGTTTTATTGTTATTTAGGGTTGAAGGAATTGTGAATTCAGGAAAAATTTTAAACGCATTTTTTATTGGTTGATGAAATATTTTAGAAGACTTTATCTCAATTAATTGTAATTCTCCATTATTATTTACCATCATTTTTAAACCAATAGAGTAGTTATCACTCTTCTCAAAACGTTTTACAATAGAAAAATCTATATTTTCAAAAAAATGATCTCTAATTTTTCTTTGAATACAAGTTTTAATGTCATCATAATATTCTAAATCGTTACAAAAATTACAGTTTGGTAAGGTTTTTCTATTTATTTTTTCGCTACAATCAAAAATATTTTTCCTTTTTCTGCCAGAAATAATTTGTAAATAATAAATACTTTTTCTGTTAATAGTATCTAAGTTTAGTTTTTCTAAAGGATATTTTTTAAAAGCTTTTATAACTTCTTTATCAAGTTCTGAACTAGAAAAAGTATTTAGCTTTATATGATATGGTTCATTTTCTTTATTGATTAAAAAGGACATTTTTACAGACTTAAAATTATTACTGTAACTAATCTTTTTAAGTAATTTTTTTTGGATTACTTTTTTAAAGTATTTAGAAAGTTCATTATCTGGGTTAGTATTTGTATGATCTTTAAATGTTAGCTCTGTATCAGATTGACAAAAACAAGAAATACTAATTAGTAGTGTAATAAGTAAGGTTATCTTTTTCATAATAAAATTTTTTATTCCTCTAAACTAATATGAAACAAAGCATCTCCCTTATTTACAATCGGAGTTTGATTCACGCAGAAAATATGACAGTTCTCAGGTGCATAAATTCTCTTTTTAAACTCGCCAAAAGGATCTTGAATAACGCCTAAAACTTCCTTCTTTTTAACAAAAGCACCATTTCTTACTCTTATCTGAAACATTCCAGAATGTTGTGCTCTTAGCCATTTTGCTTTGTTTACAAAAACGGGTGTTGCTCTAACTTTAATTTCACCCTCAATTAAGCCCAAATGAATTAGCACATTTTTAGTTCCGTTTACGCCTTCATTAATAACTGTTGGGTTTAATTCTTTCGATTTTCCGCCTTCGAAAAGTAAAATGGTTTTTCCCATTTTATGTAGAGTGTCTCTTAAAGATTTTGCGATATTGCTCGAGAAGACAATCATTGGTGGGTTAAAAACTTTTGCCAATTCTAATGCTTTTTCATCATCTTTATTACAACGAATTTGTGAAATATTATTACGTTCTCCTCCTCCAGTATGAAAATCGATTACATAATCTACATGAGGTGCAATTTCTTTTGTAAATTGATATGCAAATTGGCTTGCTAAAGAACCAGTTGCAGAACCAGGAAACATTCTGTTTAAATCTCTTCCGTCAGGAAATTCTCGAGTCTGAATTAAATACCCAAAAATATTAAAAACAGGAATACAAATAATGGCTCCGTTTTTTGGTTTGTTAATTTTTAAATTGATAATTTCTCTAAGAATACCAACACCATTGGTTTCATCTCCATGAATACCTGCCAATAATAAAACAACAGGACCAGGATTTGTAGAGCGTTCTATAATTACAGGAACGTTTACAGTAGTTCTTGTATGTAATTTAGCTACTTTTAAATCTAAAACTGTACGTTTTCCCTCAGGAATTTCTTTGCCTAAAAGGATAAAAGGTTTATTCGACATGAATCTCTAAATAACGTATAATTTCTTTGGCTATATTTTTACCAGTTGCAACTTCTATACCTTCTAAACCAGGAGAAGAATTTACTTCTAAAACTAATGGACCTTTAGAAGATTGTAACATATCTACACCAGCAACTCCTAATCCTAAAGCTTTGGTTGCTTTTAGTGCAGTTTTTTCTTCTTCGTCTGTTAATTCTATAATAGTTGCATTACCACCTCTGTGTAAATTAGAACGGAATTCGCCTTCTTTTCCCTGACGCTTCATAGCACCAATTACTTTGCCATCAACCACAAAAGCTCTAATATCTGCTCCACCAGCTTCTTTAATAAATTGTTGGGCAATTACTCTTGCACCTAGACCATTAAAAGCTTCTAAAACTGAAGTTGCTGCATTTTTTGTTTCAGCTAAAACAACACCTAAACCTTGAGTGCCTTCTAGTAATTTTAAAACTAAAGGTGCACCACCAACAGAATCTACTACATGTTCTACATCTTTTGTATAATTTGTGAAAACCGTTTTTGGTAAACCTACACCAGCTCTTGCTAAAATTTGTAAACTACTTAATTTATCTCTAGACCTTGTTAATGCTTGTGATGAAACTGATGTAAAAACTTTCATCATTTCAAATTGACGAATAACAGCTGTACCATAAAAAGTTACAGAAGCACCAATTCTTGGAATTATGGCATCTATATCAGAAATATATTCACCTTTATAATAAATTTTTGGAGATTTCTTTTCTATAACAATATCACACTTTAAATGATCTACCACCATCACTTCATGACCACGTTTTTCTGCAGCTTCTACTAACCTTCTTGTAGAGTATAATTTAGGGTTTCTAGATAAAATTACAATTCTCATTTGTTTTTAAGTTTTAATTTATGTGATAGATTTTTTTTAGCGGTATCTATTACAAATTTTTTATTTAAAAATTTTCTTCCTAATAATATAGGGAATTTCATATCTGAACGTTCGCTTAATGTCAAATAAATAGGAAATGTTTCGTTAAAAATTACAATTTCTGTTTGAATCATAAAACGTTTTTCTGCAATTCCGTTTGAACTTTTTACTGTTTTAGATGTATAATCCTTAAAAGTAAACACTTTATTGTTATAAAGTGGGTGTTTTGAATCTAATAGTTTGAACTTGATGTAATTGTTTTCAATTTCTTCAATATTAGTACAATGTATGGAAGAGGTATAAGCGCCAGAATCTATCTTAATATCAATATCTTGTAACATTAATCTAGGAAAGTCTACTTTGTCTATTCTACCAATTGTTAATTTCATTTAAAATACAGAATTTAAAGTCTGTAAAAATATAAAAGTTATGGTTAGGTATCGTTTTTTTTACTAAATTTTAATCATTGTATACTTAATCATCATTAACAACTATAAACTTTTTAAAAATTATGTATATATTTGAGAGTTAAACAAAATTATTATTATGAAAAAAATTAAATTATTATTGACTTTTATTACTATTTCATTTTTTATAAGCTGTTCTTCAGACAGTGAAGATAGTGCTATAGTGCCAACAACAGTAAAAGCTACAGGAACAATATCTTGGAATGCTTTTAATGCTTCTAGCACTGATATAACTTCTTTAGTTACTATTGGAGGAGAGCCAGCAAGTACCTACACAGTAAGTGCCATAAAAGGAGATGAAATTACTATCGATTTTAATGTTAGTGCAAAAAAAACTGCTAAAGTTAAAAGAGAATTAGTAATGGTTGCTATAAATATTGACTCACCATCTGCTGCAGACACCGCTTTTTTAGAGAGCATTACGTAT
>JBGCFX010000141.1:0-8188 GCA_045110395.1 Polaribacter sp. | reverse complement strand
ATTGTTGCACCTGCAGGCATTTTAAAAGGCAGAAAAGCAACCATAGAAAAAGTAAAAGAACTAGCTGAAAGTTGGGGTTTAAAAGTGGTTTTAGGGAAGAATCTATTCAATCAAAACAATCATTTTGCTGGCACAGATAGTGAACGTTGTCAAGATTTTCAAGATGCATTAGACAATAAAAACATCAAGGCAATTTGGTCTGCAAGAGGTGGTTATGGCTCTGTAAGAATTTTAGAGTTGTTAGATTTTGCGAAGTTTAAACAAAACCCAAAATGGGTAATTGGTTATTCTGATATTACTGCTTTCCATAATCATATTCACAATTTAGGTTTTGAAACTATACATGCAATGATGGCTACTAGTTTAGAAGAAAAACCCGAAGAAATTATAAAAACGATATCATCTTTCAAAAAAGTACTTTTTGGTAAGGAAATTTCTTATGCAATTCCATCATCAAAATACAATAGAACCTTATCATCAAAAGAAATTAAAGGGCAAATTATTGGGGGGAATTTAGCAATTTTAGGTTCTATGTTAGGTTCTAAAAGTCAGTTACATACAGAAGGGAAAATTCTATTTATTGAAGAAATTGGCGAGTATAAATATGCTATTGATAGAATGTTACAGAGTTTAAAACTTGCCAATTATTTTACAAAAGTAAAAGCTGTAATTGTTGGTAACATGAGTTCTATCAAAAAGAATTCTACAAAATGGGGCAGTTCTATTGAGCAACTTATTTTAGATGTTGTTCCAGAAGATATTCCTGTTTTGTTTGATTTTCCTGCTGGTCATGAAGCAGATAATAGAGCTTTGATTTTTGGGAGAAATGTAAAGTTAGCCTTTGGCAGTATGCAGTCTTCTGTAGTTTTTACAAAATAGATTTTATTTTGAACATTAAAGTATCTAAATCATTATAAAGTTTTAAAAAACGTTGTTTTCTATTTTCTTGTTCTTTAAATTCTTTACTTGAAAACCCTGCAATAAATTTAAATATTTTAAATTTAGTATGATTATGATTTTCTTCACCTAGGTTGAAGTCAATTTTAGATATTTCAAGCTTTATTTTTTCTGAAAGCAAACTTTTATCTACTTTTTTTATAAAACTTTTTATTTCAACTTCTAATAGATTTATTTCATCATCAGTAATAACTTTATCATTTTGATGTCTTAAACATTCTTTTTTTAGAAATTCTAAATATTTAAATAACATTTCTTCATTCATAATCTACAACTCCAAATTATAATAAAAAGCCAAAGAAACCCAACTCGTTTTTACTTCTTTTTCTAATCTGCTGTATGGTAAATGCCCATTATAATATTCTAATCGTAAACTATTATTGTTTTTAAAAGCGTAACCAATTCCACCATTAAAATCTGCATTAAAACTATTATTTTCTAAAAATCGGACATCATAACCAAGAAAAAATCTACTTAAAAATTCGTTTTCAAATTCGAGGTTTTTTAAAACTAAACCTGTTTGGAAAGCTAATTTTTTACGATTGCTATCTGTTCTTACTATGTAAGAGATTCCTGTATAGAAACCGATTTTCTCTTTATTGTAGGCGTATAAAGCTTCAACTGTTTCGTAATTACTTGGGTCATTAGACCAATAATCTGGATTTGTAACTTTAGTATACTCATTTTTCAGCAGAAAATCATCACCTAAATGAGAAGATCTATGATAAAGATTTATCCGAAGAAAATTATTTTCATTCAATACAAAATCATTATGAAAATAAATAAAAAAATCAGTATTAAATAACGAATGTGTAATTCCGTTAAAAGTGGCTGTTTTCTCTTCTCTAAACACAAATTGATTGTCTATATGCCCACTAATTGCCAATTGATAGGTATTATTAGCATAAATTTTTTTAAAAACATTCGCTTTTAAATTGACTAATACTTTATAAGAATTAAACTGGAAACCGCTTGCATTTTTAGCAGTTAACGGACTTACTTTAAAAGCACTACTATTGTCTGTTGGACTGAACAATAAAAACGGAAAGCTTCTTTTTTCCTGAGACAGAAAAGGCTCAAATTCATTCTTTTTTGTTTGGCTAAAAGCGATTACAAAAGAAAAAATAATGAAAAAAATAGCTAGTTGATTTTTAAAAATTGTCATTAAAATAATTTTTAATAAAAGTAATTAATAATTTGTAATTTAACGAAATGGCAGCACATAATGAACTTGGTAAAGAAGGAGAAAAAATAGCTAAAGATTTTTTATTAAAAAAAGGCTATAAAATTTTAGAAACTAACTACAGATATATGAAAGCTGAAGTAGATATTATTGCCCAAAAAGGAGAAACTCTAGTTGCAGTAGAAGTAAAAACAAGAAGCTCTGACTATTTTGAAGACCCACAAGATGCTGTAAAACCAAAAAAAATAAAATTATTGGTTTCTGCAATCGATTATTATGTGATTCAAAGAAATTTAGATGTAGAAGTTCGTTTTGATATTATTGCGATTATTCTTCAAAAAAACAACACTAAAATCGAGCATTTAGAGGCTGCTTTTTTGTATTTCTAAAGCTTTTTAATCGCTTTTTTTACATCTTCTAATGTATCTGGTTTTGCTATAATTTTTTTATTTTTATCTACTATAAAATAAGTGGGTGTAGACATTATAT
This sequence comes from Polaribacter sp., assembly GCA_045110395.1. Taxonomy (GTDB): domain Bacteria; phylum Bacteroidota; class Bacteroidia; order Flavobacteriales; family Flavobacteriaceae; genus Polaribacter. The sequence continues at coordinate 5,559 of JBGCFX010000141.1, read as the reverse complement.
TATATGTTCTTGCAATCTTATTTTCCCATTTATTTAGACCTAAAACATGGTGCCAATTTGGTAAATTTTTCTTGTAGTTTTTCCAACCAAAGTCATTTCTTTCTAAAGAAAAAGCGACTACTTTTACTTTTTTATTTTCTTGTAAAAATTTATGTATTTGAGGTATTTCTCTTAAACAATGAGAACAATCTGTACTCCAAAAAATAAGCAAATAGTTTTCTGCATCTTTTAAGGTTGATAATTTTAAGTTTTTACCATTTTCTTTCCAAGAAAAATCGGGTGCTGTTCTGCCAATTTCTGTGGCAAGTAATTTTAATTTTTCTTCTTTAAATTGTTTGTTTTGCAAACCAATTGGTAAATTATTGTAATAATTTTCGAACAAATAATCGATTAATTCTAAATTTTTAGAAGCTTCAAACTGGCTAATTAAAAACTCAATAACATCTTTCTTAAAAGGAAGGTTGCTAATTTTAGAGAATACTTTATCAACAGATTTTTTAAATAATTTTTGTTGTGTAGCTACATCATCAGAATAATTAATATAAAAAACATAATCTGTAATTCTATCTACCAAAAAAGAAGAGTTTAAGAGTGTTTTGTTATTAAAATCCATACTATCAAAAAAAGTAGTAGACATATTTGCCATATATTTTTGTGGTGATGCAATTAATTCTGGTGGACTATTTCTAAAAGAAGCTTTTACAAACGGTTGAATATACATACCATTTGATGCTGTTAAATATTCTTTCTGGATAGAATTTACCTTCTGAAGTGCAGTTTTATATGGAGTTTTTAAATCTAAATTTGGGTTTTTAAGTGCTGTAACTTGAATAGAATCTAAGGTTTGTTGTGCTTTAGAGATTTTATCTAAATACTGTTTGTAGAAAATATTTTCTTTAGATTCAGAGAAAGAAACAGATTGATTAGGATATTCTGGATGAAACCCAAAATTTATATTTTCTTTGTTAAAAAAGAAATCTACAAAACCTGCGCCTTCTAATTTATAGGTTACTCTATATGCACCAATTTTTGTGTCTTTTGGTAACGTAAAACTAAAATTACCTATGGCTTGTTTTTTTCCTTGAATTAAAACAGAATCAATTTTTACTTTTGTGTTTTGTACAAATTTTTGTCTTGCTCCTTCTATCTTATACAAAATAACCCAATCACTTTTTATAGTTGGTGTCATTGTAGCATTTATGGTGTATTGTGCTTGAGAAATTGTGGATACTAAAAATATAAAGAATACTAGTTTTTTCATTTTAATGTAGTTTTTAATCATCTTTTTTAATGATTTCAATAAGTGTACCAAATTTACTTAATCGAAATAAGAAAGGTCTTCAAAATAGTTAATAACAGCTTCTTTCATTAAAACTGTTTGTTCTCCTGGCTTTAAATTAGGTAATTCTGTTAAGGTTTTGTAATGTGGCCAACCATCATCATCAAAAAAATCGAATTCATAATAACCATATGGTTCTAGTAATTTACAAATTGCAATGTGCATTAAGTTTACTTTTTCGTCTTTTTTAAATTCACGATGACCCTGCCCAAGTTCTTGAACACCGACTAAATAGATGATTCCGTCCATATTTAACTCATCTCCTTCTGCAAATTGATTTGTTAATTTACTAACTAAAATGGTCCATTTTTCTTTTAAGCTAATTATTTTTGGCATACTCCTTGTTTAAGATGTAAATATACAATCCACATTTTTAAAAAATAAAAAAAAGGTGTAGGTTTGAGCAAATTATTTTTATGAATATTTTTGACATTATTATAGCAGCATTATTACTTTTTGGTTTTGTAAGAGGTTTAATGAAAGGTTTGTTTGTAGAGGTAGCTTCTTTAGTTGCATTAATTGGTGGTGTGTATGGAGCTATTCATTTTTCTTATTTTGCTTCCAATTTATTAAAAGAATCCGTATCTTGGAGCCAAGAATATATCTCTTTAGTTGCATTTGCTATAACATTTGTTATTATTATTGTAGTAATTGCGCTTTTAGGAAAAGCACTCACAAAACTAGCTGATTTTGCTTCCCTAGGAATTTTAAATAAGTTATTAGGAGGTGTATTTGGAGCGTTAAAAATAGGACTTATATTAAGCGTTGTTTTTATTTTCTTCGGAAAAATGAATGACACAATTCCTTTTATAGAAAAGGAAACTTTAGAAGAATCTATTTTATACAAACCCGTTAAAAAAATAGCCCCAACAATTTTCCCCTCGATAATTAAAGAAGAAATACAGGTAAAAACCCCTGCTAAAAATATATAAAAAATTGGTGCTTTTTTTGTAAATTGCAACCGTTAAACAAAATCTATCAATGAAGAAATTTTACAAACTAATATTCTTTTTCAGTTTGGCAGCTTTGATGTCTTTTACCAAAGAAGATTGCTCAACTTTAAAAAACAATACTTATAAGTATAGATATGCTAAAAAAGATGTTTTAGTTGTCTTTAAAGTAAATGATTACATTGAGTATCATAATAATAAAGAACACTTTATAAAATCTGACATTGAGTGGATTTCTAATTGTGAATACAACCTAATTATTAAGGAAACTAATTTACCAGATTTCCCTTTTAAAGTAGGTACAAAGCTGAATATAAAAATAAATAAGATTCGAGGTAAGAAAGTATATTACACTTCTTCTTTAGGAGGTAGAACTTGGGAAGGAAGAATGACTAGAGTTAAAATTAAAAATTAATCTTATTTTAATAAAACAAAAAAGGCTTTTACAAATTTGTAAAAGCCTTTTTTGTTTTAATTTATGTTGTCTTTAACATTTTGTTTTACCCAATTTACACATTCATCGAAAGACTTAAAAATGTGTTCTCTTGGAATAAAGTCTGGAATGATATCTATTCGTTCCATCATATATTTGGGTTGTTTTAGTAAATTTACAAACAACACTTCTATGTTTTTAGTTTTTAGGTCTTGCAACATATCTTCCATAGCATACAATCCTGATTGATCCATATATTGCATTCTTCCTAAACGCATAATTACTGTGGAAGCTGTTTCTGGTATTTGTTGAGATAGTGCTTGAAAATCGCTTGTAGAACCAAAAAACAAAGGTCCTTTTATGTGTTTTATAAAAACTTCTTCTGTAAAGTTTTTAGGGAAATCTTTTTCATCTGCCCAAGCTTCTTCTTTTAAAGATTTAACATCAGATCTTTCTGCAGTTAAGTCTCCAATTTTTTTCATAAACATTAAAGATGCAATTACTAAACCAATACCAACTGCGTATACTAAGTTCCAAAAAGTTGATAAAACTAAAACTATCAACATAATTAAAACTTCTGAGCTTAATTTTATAGGCCCTAATTTAATATCTTTTGGTAAACTTGGTATTGCTTTTAATCCTTTATAATCCATCACACCAATACCAACAGTAATTAAAATTCCTGCTAAAACTGCAGCCGGAATTTTAGATGCAATTGGCCCCAAACCAAGCATAATTATAAGTAACATAACACCAGCAATCATACCTGATAATTTTGTTTTACCACCAGCGTTTATGTTTACAACTGTTCTAATTGTTGCTCCTGCTCCAGGAATTCCTCCAAAAATGGCAGCAATTGTATTTCCTATTCCTTGCCCTACTAATTCTTTGTTGGGCTTGTGCTTGGTTTTAGTCATATTATCTGCTACAACACTTGTTAATAAAGAATCTATTGCTCCTAAAAGAGCTAAAGTTAAAGCTGTAAAAATATATGGAGTGATACTAGAAAAGCTAAAGTTTGTAAATATTTCCCATTTTGGAATTGGGATTCCTCCAGGAATTTCTTGAATAGTTCTATACTCTAGACTAAAAGCAACTGCAATTCCTGACATTACTACTAAAGCAACCAACGTACTTGGTATTTTAGTTGTAATCCGTTTAAAACCATAAATAATAAAAATGGTTCCTAAAGCTAATAAAAGTTCTAAAAAATTAATATTTTTTATAGCTCTTGGGAAAGCTTTTATTGCACCCAAAGCACCTGAAGTTTCTTTTGCTGCTAAGGTTTGAGATTCTTTTTGAATATCTGCAGGTGTAATTTTTTCTGCTCTTTCTATGGTTTTACTAAAATCTTCTAAAACTAAAATCTTCTCTTTTACTTCATCTTTTAAAATATTTTCTAAAATTACTTCTTCTGCTTGATACTTAAATTTAGATACAAACTCTACATCCTCTTTTGGGTAATATCCTAATGAAGGTAGTACTTGAGTTAATAAAATGATAACTCCTATAGCTGTCATAAAACCAGATACAACTGGGTAAGGAATGTATCTTATATATTTTCCTAAACCAATAATTCCTAAGCCTATTTGAAACAAACCTGCTAGTAAAAAAACAGTTAATATAGCTGGTAAAGCCTTAGAAACATCACCATCATTAGCTGCAATAATTCCAGCAATTACAACCATACTTACTGCTGTCATTGGTGCAGTTGGCCCAGAAATCTGAGTGCTTGTTCCCCCAAAAAGTGCTGCAAAAAAACTAATAAAAATAGCTCCATAAAGACCAGCTGTTGGTCCTAAACCAGAAGATACTCCAAAAGCTAATGCTAATGGTAAGGCAACTATACCAGCAGTAATTCCACCAAATGCATCTCCTTTTATGTTTGAGAAAAAGTTTTTCATCGTTTTAATTTAATAGTACAAAGTAACACTTATTATATAAAAAAACCAATCCTTTTAAAAGGATTGGTTTGCTAAATATTATTTTTATACAATTAGTAAAAAGTTACAGAGCCATCTTTAATATCATACATTGCTCCAACAATTTTAATTTCTTCGTTTTCTTCCATTTCTTTTAAAACAGGACTTTGAGAACGTATATTATCAATAGTCATATATACATTTTTTTCTGCAACAGTATTTACAAAATCTATGTTGCTAGAGTTTCTTAAACTTACATCAGAAGGTTCTTTAACAGCTTGTACAGCTGGTTTTATCTTGCTTAAAAGCGCTGTTAAATTACCAAGTTTTGCATCATCACAAGCACCTTTTACTGCACCACAAGCAGTGTGACCTAAAACCACAACAACTTTTGTACCTGCTAATTTACAGGCAAACTCCATACTTCCTAAAATGTCTTCATTTACAAAATTACCAGCAACTCTTGCACTAAAAATATCTCCTATTCCTTGATCAAAAATAATTTCTGAGGATACTCTAGAATCTATACAACTTAAAATGGTAGCAAATGGGTATTGTCCTTTGCTAGTATCAGAAACTTGATCTAATAAATCTCTATTTACAGCGTTATTATTTTGAAATCTTTTGTTACCTTCTTTAAGTAAGTTTATAGCTATTTCTGGGTTAATAGCTGCTTGAGTTTCTTTTGTATGTGCCTTCATAATATTGTTTTTATGTTGTTAAAATAAGTGAGCAATCTAATTTATTAATTACCTCTTTTAATGCAAGATTGGTCGATTTTGTGTTTTTTTCTTCTCTATTTATAAAGAGTAGGTTTATATTACTTTTTAATAAATAATTAGAAATGTTTTTTATAATATCATCTCCTTTACTAAAAACATATTCCACAGTTTTTTTGTTTTTTAAAAAAGGGTG
>JBGCFX010000140.1:0-16567 GCA_045110395.1 Polaribacter sp. | reverse complement strand
AACTTTTTTCTTTCCTTTATAAATACTCCAACCAAAGTATAATGCGATTAAAGCAAAAACTACATATCTATAAGAAACTGGTTTTCCATCTCCATGTACAGTTGTAAACATTCTGTCCCAACGAATCGATTTTAATTTTGCGCCAAAAGTAGGTGCATCTGCATCCCAACTAAACCAAACCATTACTGGCTTTCCTAAAACGTGATCAAAAGGTACATAACCCCAATAACGAGCATCTAAAGAATTGTGTCTGTTATCACCAATTAAATAAAAATAATCTTGCTTAAAAGTATAAGAATCTGCTTTTTCTCCATTAATATAAATATTTTCTCCAACTACTTGTAAATCATTATTTTCATAATTTTTAATGATTTGCTCGTAAAAAGGTAAAGATGTTGCATCTATTTTAACAGTTACTCCTGCTTTAGGAATATAAATAGGGCCAAAGTTATCTTGGCTCCAACCTAAACTCTCTACATGAGGAAAAATTGCATTGTCTTTTCCGTGGTTTATTTTTGTAACAGAAATTGTTAAAGGATATTTTTTTAATCTAATTACTTCTTCATCTGTTAAGTTGATATTTATTTTATTATCAACATTAATCATTTTTAACCTTTGTGCAAACTGAGGATTTATACCACCAGCAACTTCAGTATATAATGAGTCTGAACCAATTTTAGATAAGCTTCCATTCTTTTTTATAGCATCTTGCACTTTAGGATTGTCCCAATACTCACTTAAGATTTTATAAACTCCAGTTCTTTCTTTGTCGATTAAAAATTTAGGATATGTACTTTGGCTAATAGGTTTTTTACTTTCAAAAGTATAGTAAAACTGCAATTTAGCTCTGTCTGGTAAAACATTCTTTTTCCCATTAATATAGAAATAACCATTTCTCATTTCTAAAGAGTCTCCTGCAATTCCTACACAACGTTTTACATAGTTGGTTTTTTTGTCTACTGGTTTATAAGTGAATTTTCCAGAATTATCACCCCACATTGTAGCTAAAGTATCTGCAGGCCAATTAAAACATACAATATCATTGTTCTTAATTTTTTGTAAACCTGGCAAACGAGTATAAGGTAATTGTGGTTTTTTTAGATAAGAAGCAGTACCTGTAAAAGGTAAAGAATCGTGCACCATTGGTGCTGCAATTACAGTTGATGGAACTCTAGCACCATAATGAAATTTGCTCACAAACAAGTAATCTCCTACCAATAAAGATTTCTCTAAAGAAGATGTTGGTATGGTAAAAGGTTGCATAAAATAGGTGTGTACTAGAGTTGCAGCAATAATTGCAAATGCAATTGAGCTAACCCATTCTCCTAATTCAGAACGTGGTTTTATACTTCTTCCTGCATTGTATTTTGCATCAGTTGCATAGTTGATGTAAAAAATATACAAACCTAAAGTTACTATCACTAAAAGTGAATCTAACTTTTTATAAAAACCGAAAGTTCTGATGGTTTCAATCCAAATTACAGGGAACATTAATAAATTAACAACAGGAATAAAAAGTAAAATAATCCACCATTTTGGACGATTAATTATCTTCATTAAAATAATTCCGTTATAAATTGGTATTGCAGCTTCCCAAGGTTTTCTACCTGCTTTTACATAGAGTTTCCATGTTCCTAAAAAGTGAACTACCTGTACTACTAAAAAAAATATAAACCATTGTGTAAATGTCATAATCGTATACTTTAATTTTCTCTAAAGAGAAGAATTTTAATTTTTATAAGGCGATATTTTGCCAAATTGTTACAGTCTTTAAGAGATGTTTAACACATCTTTCATTGTAAAAACACCTTTTTTGCCAAGAATCCATTCAGCTGCAACAACTGCACCTAAAGCAAAACCTTTTCTACTGTGTGCTGTGTGTTTAATTTCTATAGTATCTACTTCAGAATCATACCAAACAGTGTGTGTACCAGGGACATCTACAACTCTTTTTGCTGCAATTGGTATGTTTTCTTCGGATATTTTATCACCTAAAACCCAATTTTCTTTTGCAGTATTTTCTATAATACCTTCTGCTAAAGTAATTGCTGTTCCACTTGGTGCATCTAATTTTTTTGTATGATGAATTTCTTCCATAGAAATATTATAATCTTCTAAGGTACTCATCATTTTTGCGAGCTGTTTATTTAATTCAAAAAAGATATTTACACCCAAACTATAATTAGAGGCATACATAAAAGCACTATTTTTTTCTTTGCATAAAGCAACTGCATCTTCATATTTATCTAACCAACCAGTGGTTCCTGAAATTACAGGAACATTGTTGTTTATACAATTGGTAATATTGTTAAATGCAGATGATGGTACACTAAAATCGATGGCAACATCAGCTAAATTAATGTTTATTACATCATCTACATCTTTTCTTATAACAATTTCGTGTCCACGAGATAAAGCAATTTTTTCAATTTCTTTACCCATTCTTCCATAACCAAGTAAGGCAATTTTCATTTTAAAAAGTATATTTTATAGTGAGACCTACTTTTGGTGCTTCTATTAATATTGGGTCGTTAATAAAAGTAGGTTTAAATGTAAGGTTATCATCCGTATTAAATTGCAGCAAATGTGCGTTAACACTTGCTTCTACAATTTGTAAAATGTATAAAATTACACCTGTTAATAGAGATAAATCTCTGTTTTCTCTTAATTGTTCTTGTGCTCTTTCTAATGTTTCTGTAGAAATTGTTAAACCAGAAGCAGTAAACTCGTCTTCTAAACCTTGTTTTCTTAATTTATAAGCTGTTCTGTATCTTTTGTATTCGCTATTGTTAATTATATAATAATAGGTTGGTATTCCAACCATAGCCCAAGCAATGGGTACTTTCCAATATTTTTTATTGTAAGCTTGCCCCATTCCAGGAAAAATAGCAGAATAAAATGCGGCTTTAGAAGGTGCTAAAGCATCATAAGTGCCTCCTTTTTTTATTTTTATATCGCCTTTAATTTTTATATCTTTTACTTGAATAGAATCTTTCTGCCCTAAAATAGTAGCAGAAAAAAATGCAAAAACTAAAACGAATATAATTTTTTTAAAAAACACTTATTTTAATAAGTTTTTAATTCTATTAAAATCTTCTTCAGAATGAAAAGGAATAGAGATTTTCCCTTTACCATTACTAGCTACAGTTACGTCTATTTTATGACCAAAGTAATTGCTAATATCTTTTAAGCTATTTTTAATATAACTTGGTATTGCCTTTTTCTTTGGTTTTGCGATTGTGCCAGTTTTTAAACTTTTTACTAAATCTTCTGTTTGTCTTACAGATAGTTTTTCTCGTAAAATTTTCTCGTAAATAGCTAACTGATCTTCAGTATTACTTACATTAATCATAGCACGTCCATGGCCCATAGAAATAAAACCATCTCTCATACCAGTTTGTAAAATAGGATCTAATTTTAACAAACGTAAATAATTGGTAACTGTAGAGCGTTTTTTACCAACTCTTGTACTTAATTCTTCTTGCGTTAATTGAATTTCATCAATTAAACGTTGGTAAGAAAGTGCGACTTCTATTGGATCTAAATTTTTACGTTGAATGTTTTCTACCAATGCCATTTCTAGCATTTCTTGGTCGTTAGCCAATCTTATATATGCAGGAATAGTTTTGCTGCCAATTAATTTGGATGCTCTAAAACGACGTTCACCAGATACTAATTGAAACTTATTCCCATCTAATTTACGTACAGTAATTGGTTGAATTACACCTAATTCTCTAATAGAACTTGCTAATTCTCTAAGCGCTTCTTCATCAAAATATGTTCTTGGTTGATAAGGGTTTACATCTATCAACTCTAATTCAATTTCAATAATATTCCCTACAACTTTGTCTGCATTTTTATCGGAAGCAGAATTTATGTTTGGAGATTCTTGTAACAAAGCAGATAATCCTCTTCCTAAAGCTTGTTTTCTGGTTGCTTTTGCCATTTTACGAATTCTTTTTTAATAATTCTTGTGCCAAATTTAAGTAATTTACAGCACCTTTACTGGTTGCATCATAAGCAATGATACTTTCGCCATAACTTGGTGCTTCTCCTAAACGTGTATTTCTTCTAATAATTGTGTCAAAAACCATACTAGAAAAATGTTTTCTAACTTCATCAACTACTTGATTAGAAAGGCGTAAACGAGAATCAAACATTGTTAATAATAAACCTTCTATATTTAATTCAGAATTATGAATATTCTGAATACTTTTAATGGTATTTAATAGTTTTCCTAAACCTTCTAGCGCAAAATACTCACACTGAATAGGAATAATTACAGAATCTGCAGCCACCAAAGAGTTTAAAGTGATTAAACCCAAAGAAGGAGCACAATCTATGATAATATAATCATAATCGTTTTTAATTTCGACTAAAGATTTTTTGAGCATATATTCTCTTTCTTGCTTGTCTACCAACTCAATTTCAATAGCCACTAAATCTATATGTGCAGGAATAATATCTACATTTGGTGAGTCTGTTTTTACAATCGCTTCTTTTGCAGAAATGGTGTGTTCTAAAACTTGATAGGTACCAAGCTCAACAGATTCAACATCAATGCCTAAGCCTGATGAAGCGTTTGCTTGAGGATCTGCATCAATTAGCAATACTTTCTTTTCTAAAACACCCAAAGAAGCTGCTAAATTAACACTTGTAGTTGTTTTACCAACTCCACCTTTTTGATTTGCAATTGCAATTATTTTACCCATTGAAAAAAATATCTTTATAAACAGTAAAATTACGTTTTTTTCTGTTTTTAGAAAGTGAAAGATGTTAACAAAAATATAAATTATTAAACACCTTTAAATCAATTGGTTATTTTTGTTTTTATAAGTTTTTTAAACAAATTAGTCCATAAAAAAACCGAAGTAAAACTTCGGTTTTAAACAAACATAAAAATGTTATTTTTTAGGAATATTTTTTAGAATCTCAACTAAGAACGTCCAGAATTTTTGTGTTGATGAAATACTTGCTCTTTCATCAGGAGAATGTGCACCTCTAATAGTTGGTCCAAAAGAAACCATATCCATATTTGGGTAATTTTGTCCTAAAATTCCACATTCTAAACCTGCATGACAAGCTGCAACATTGGCTTTTTCTTTATGCAAATTTTCATATAAATTAGCGACAACGTCTAAGATTTCTGAATTTATATTGGGTTGCCAACCAGGATATTCTCCCGAAAATTCTACATCAAAACCTGCTAATTCAAAAGCAGATTTTAAAGAATTTGCCAAGTCTAATTTATTACTTTCTGATGACGAACGTGTTAAACAACCAATTTTAATTTTACCTTCTTTTACAATAACTCTTGCAATATTATTAGATGTTTCTACTAAATCCTCTATATCTGGACTCATTCTATAAACTCCATTTAAAGCAGCGTAAACCGATTTTAAAAGTCCTTCTTGTGCACCTAATTCAATAACTCTTTTTGGGGGTTCAATATGTTGAATATCAATAGTTAAGTTGGGTTCAATTGTTGAAAACTCTTGTTTTATTTTATTGATAAGTGTATTGCTCTCACTTAAGAAATTTTCTTCTGATACTTTATCAATAGTAATTATAGAAACACTTTCACGAGGAATTGCGTTACGCAAACTACCACCATTAATTTCTGAAATTCTTAAACCAAAGTTTGTAAAACCATCAAATAATAAACGATTCATTATTTTGTTAGCATTTCCTAAACCTTTAATAATATCCATTCCAGAATGTCCTCCTTTTAAACCTTTTACAGTAATAGAAAATGCAGTTGAATTTTCAGGAACTTCTTCTTCAGTATAAGTTCTGGTTGCAGTTACATCAACTCCACCTGCACAACCCATACCAATTTCATCATCTTCTTCTGTATCTAAATTTAGTAGAATATCTCCTTTTAAAATGCCTTCTTCTAAACCCATTGCACCTGTCATTCCAGTTTCTTCGTCAATAGTAAATAGTGCTTCAATATTTGGATGTTGCAAATCTGTAGAAGACAAAACAGCCATAATTGCAGCCACTCCCAAACCATTATCTGCACCTAAAGTAGTGCCATCTGCTTTTACCCAATCACCATCAATTAGCATTTTGATTCCTTCTTTATCAAAATCGAAAACAGTATCGTTATTTTTTTGATGCACCATGTCTAAATGGCTTTGTAAAACGATAGTTTTTCTATTTTCTAAACCTTTTGTAGCAGGTTTTACAATAATTACATTACCAACTTTATCTACAAATGTTTTTAGATTTAGTTTTTTTCCAAAATCGACCATAAATTTTATAACACGTTCTTCTTTTTTTGAAGGACGAGGAACAGCATTCAAATCTGCAAAATGATTCCAAACTATTTTTGGCTCTAAATTTCTTACTTCTTTACTCATTCGTTTAAAATTTAATATAAATTTAGTTGATTTCTATGACAACATCTTTAGTTTCCTTTCTAACTTTTGCTAAATCTTTCATATAACAGTCAGTAGCTCTAAAACCAACAGGTAAAACTAGAACAGATTTTAAATTTTGTTCTTTAAGTTTTAAAATTTCATCGTATTTTTCTGGGATAAAACCTTCCATTGGGCAAGCGTCAATTTTTTCTGTAGCACAAACTGTTAGTAGATTTCCTAGTGCTAAATAAGCTTGGTTTTTATTCCAAAGTAATAATTCTTCTTGTGTTTTTTTTTCGATTTCTGCCGTTAAAAATTCTTTAAAAGGATTGATAATTGCATCTGGCGTATTTCTAATTTTCTGAACTAAATTAAAGTAATTGTTTACTTCTTCAGTTGTATAATTGTCTGATGTGCAAATCACTAAAATGTGAGAGGCTTCTAGCACTTGAGGTTGGTTCCAAGAATGTGCTACCAATTCTTTTTGAACTTCTTTATTTTTAATTATAACTAACTTTAAAGGTTGCAAACCATAAGAAGTAGCAGTTAAATTAAAGGCTTCTTTTAATGTGTTTATTTGTGTTTCTGAAAGTTGCTTTTCTGTATCAAATTTTTTAACAGCATACCTCCATTTTAAACTTTCTATAATATTCATTTTTCTATTTTAGACTGCAAAAATACTCTAATCTTATTGATGTGCATTGTTAACGCAATTATAAAATTCTATAGAAGTATCATGTTTTTTCGTACCTTGAAAACAAAAACTATGGGAGAAGATTTTCTACATTATGTTTGGAAACATCAGTTATTTGCCATTCACGATTTAAAAACAACCAATAAAGAAGAATTAACGATTTTAAAAACGGGATTACACAACCAAAATACTGGGCCAGATTTTTTGAATTCTCAAATTAAAATAAATGACCAACTTTGGGTTGGTAATGTAGAAATTCATATAAAATCTTCTGATTGGTATCTACACAATCACGAAGTTGATGAAAATTATGATGCAGTAATTTTGCATATTGTTTGGGAAGATGATGCCACTATTTTTATGAAAAACAACCAGCCAATACCAACATTGGTTATTAGAGATTTTGTATTAAATTCTGCCTTAAAAAACTATCAAAATTTATTTTCTACTGAAAAAAGATGGATTCCTTGTGAAAAAGAAATTACAGAAATAGATTCTTTTACTCTAGAAAACTGGAAAGAACGTCTGTTTTTTGAAAGATTAGAACGCAAATCTGATGAAATGAAAACGCTTTTAGAAACCAATCAAAATGATTTTGAAGCTACTTTATTTCATTTATTGTCTAAGAATTTTGGACTGAAAGTAAATGGAGAAGCATTTTTAAGATTGGCAAAATCTATCGATTTTTCAATTGTAAGAAAAGTCAGGTTTGATCAAAATCAATTAGCAGCTTTATTGTTTGGGCAAGCAGGTTTTTTAGAGGAAATTATTGAAGACGATTATCATCAACAATTAAAAAAAGAGTACCAATATTTGGAACATAAATATCAGCTAAAATCTATTTCTAAAAATACATTTTCATTTTTTAGAATGCGACCTCCAAACTTCCCAACTATTCGAATTGGGCAATTGGTTTCTTTGTTTCATTTGCATCAAAACTTATTTTCTAAAATGATGAAAGTAGAAAGTTTAAAAGGTTTTTACGAGTTATTTGAAATTGCTATTGAACCATTTTGGAAAACACATTACACGTTTGAGAAAGCATCTAAATCATCACCCAAAAAACTCACAAAATCGTTTGTAGATTTATTGTTGATAAATACGATTATTCCTTTGAAATTTTTATATCAAAAGAATAGAGGAACAATAAATGAAAGTGAATTTCTGAATCTTCTTCAAAAAATAAAATCAGAAAAAAATAACATTATCTCTAAGTTTGAAAATATCGGAATTAAAGCTAAAAATAGTTACGAAACTCAATCTTTATTAGAGCTTAAAAACTCCTATTGCACAAAGAAACGTTGTTTACATTGTGCAATAGGAGTGAAGTTATTGAATAAATAAAAATATTATTTTGGGTCTAAAAGATTATTAATTCTTACCAAACAATCTTTATAATGGTATTTAGAAATGGTATTTATTGCTCTTTTACTAGCGTTATTTACTTGATATTTTAAAGCCTCTAATTCGCCACGAACAATAGAATGAACATCAGAATTTTTTGCATCTTTATCATTCATTAAAGAAGTCATTCTATCTAAATACGCTTTTTGTAAATTCCTTCTATAAACATCTACATTTTTTGTTGTATTTGTTTCAGAGAAAACTCCTTTTCTTAAATCACGCATCATTTCATAAGCTGTGTATGTTTTAGGATTAACAGCTTCAGAATCTACCATTCTTTTTATTTTGTTTGTATTTAGTAAGCTGTATAAAAATCTATTTTGATAACGCAATAAAGCATCTGTGTAGCCATCTACGTTTGTATTTGTTAAAATAGATTTGTCTAACAACCAATTTTGAGTCTCAAATGCATTTTTTTGCATCCAATTCATTGCTTCTTTTTGTTGGTTTTTAGCCATTGGGTAATAAATAGTACCTGTTTGATTTGGTTTTTTATTATCCTCAAAAACACCACCAACATTACTTGCAACATGTCCAACATATCTTGCCCAAACACTTAACATTTCTCCATATAATTCATCTAAATCTTCATAACTATTGGTTACATTAGAAGTCCAACTAGGAAGATTTTTAGCAACAATTTTTAAGTTCTTTAAACCATAAGAACTCGCTTTTATATGGTCATTACCAATATCTTCGGTTTGCGATGCAGGATCAAAACCACCTCTTCTTTGAAAACCGAATTTATAAATTGGATCCCCAGCTTTTTCTTCAATCCATTTATCTAAAGTCTTTACTTCATCTTCTGGTTTATTTGCATTAGGAATTGAACGATAACCCCAATTAATTGAATAATGATCATAAGGACCTAATTGTCTTATAAATCTGATATTTTTATCACCTGGTTGTGCAACATAATTATAACGTGCATAATCCATAATGGTTGCTGCAATTCCCATTTTTTGAGTAAAACTTCCAGAACGTAAAGAGTCTACTGGATATGCATAACTTGCAGCCATATTATGAGGTAAACCTAAAGCGTGACCAATTTCATGAGAAATTACCATACGCATCATTTGCCCAATATCTTCTGCAGGAGTATCTAAAGTTCTTGCAGATGGATTTGCTGCACCAGTTTCTAATAAATATCGATTTCTGTATGAACGTAAATGATTGTGGTACCAAATAATATCACTTTCAATAATTTCTCCAGATCTTGGGTCAGAAACACTTGGACCTGTCGCATTTCTTGTGGTACTTGCTACATATCTTATAGAAGAATAACGAACATCTTCCATACTAAAATCTGGATCTTCTTCTTTTGTAGGTGGCATTTTTGCCATAATTGCATTTTTAAAACCAGCAGTTTCAAAAACATTTGCCCAATCATCTACACCTTGTTTTATATATTTTCTTAATTTTTTTGGAGTTGCAGGATCTAAATAATAAACGATAGGTTTTATAGGCTCTACTAATTCACCACGATTGTAAGCAGCCACATCTTTTGGTTCTAATCTCCAACGTCTAATATATCTTTTTTCATCAGCTTTTAGCGCTTCTGAACTGTAATCTACATTTCCGACAGAAAAGTAACCTACTCTTTTGTCATAAATTCTTGGCATCATTGGTTTTTCTGGCAATAAAATCATAGATTGATTAATTCGCATTGTAATAGTATTTGTACTTCTATTACTTGGTGGTGCATCTGCATCAAACGTGAAATCTTGTATAACCTCTATGTTTTTAGGGAAACTTTTTATACTATTTATAAAACTTCTAGATGCATCTAATCTTCTTACTTTATAGGTTCTTCTAAAAAAAGAAGGTAAACCAGAAATTGCTTTTACATCTGAAGAAAAGAACTTAGTTACATCTACTAAAACTGCTGTAGAATCTGCATTTTGAGTTTTAATATCAAAAGAATAAATAACAGGTTCTAAATTGTTAGCTTTTACAGATTTGTAAATTGGTAAAGAATCGTTTGCAACTGCGTTGTAAGATTTTACTTTTAATAAGATTTTATTTTTAAAGTGTTCCCAAACAACGACTTGTGTATTTATTTTTGATCCAGCATTTACATAGCCACCTCCTAAACCTGCAGGAATATCTTTTAATCTAGTGACTAATAGCATTTCTTTTCCAAAATAAGATTTCGGAATTTCATAAACGTATGCATCCTTATTTAAATGTACTTTAAACAAACCATCATCTGTTTTTGTACCTTTTTTTACAAAATCAGAATATTTTGGAGTTTTACTTTTTTTAGATTTTGAAACTGAAGTTGTAGCTTTTTTATCTTTCGTTTTTTTTCTTTGAGCATCTATAGAGGCACAAGAAGTTAAAGCTAAAACCAAAGAAAATAGTAAGAGTTTTCTCATAATTAAATGTATAAATTAGTTGAGCTCTAAATTATTAAAAGAGAATTTATTAGCTCTTATAGTTTTGTTAAAATGATGTTAATGAAAAAGCCTAAGAAATTAATCTTAGGCTTATAAAATATTTTATTTATAGATTTTACTCTTCCATAGAATGATACACAGAATTTACATCATCATCTTCTTCTAATTTTTCTAAAAGTTTTTCTACATCTGCTTTTTGGTCTTCGTTTAATTTTGTAGTTGTAGTAGGTATTCTCTCAAAACCAGAAGATAAAATTTCTACATTGTTTTCTTCAAAAAAAGATTGAATAGCACCAAATTGTTCAAAAGGAGCATAGATAATGACACCTTCTTCATCATCAAAAACTTCTTCTACTTCAAAATCGATGAGTTCTAATTCTAATTCTTCCATATCTATAGTAATATCTTCCTTTTTTACAGTAAAGTTACAAGTATGGTCAAACATAAAAACGACAGAACCAGAGGTGCCTAAATTACCATCGCATTTATTAAAAGCGGCTCTTACATTTGCCACTGTTCTATTGTTGTTGTCTGTTGCAGTTTCTAAAAGAATGGCAATTCCATGAGGTGCATACCCTTCAAAAAGAACTTCTTTATAGTTTGCAGTATCTTTATCTGTTGCTTTTTTTATGGCTCTAGCAACATTATCTTTAGGCATATTTGCTGCCTTTGCATTTTGTATAACAGCTCTTAAACGAGAATTTGATTCTGGGTTTGGGCCTCCTTCTTTTACAGCCATTACAATGTCTTTACCAATTCTGGTAAATGTTTTAGCCATTGCAGACCAACGTTTCATTTTTCTTGCTTTTCTAAACTCAAATGCTCTACCCATTTCTGTAAATCGTTTTAATTTTAATCCCTACAAATGTAAAGGTTTGAATGTTTTTTCACAATTTTTTGATTGATGTATTTTTTTAATTAAATGACAAGACTCTTCAGGTTTCTAAAATCTGAAGAGTCTATTTTTAAATTCGTGAATTCGTGGCAATTTTGATAACACAAAACCTTAAAAATTATTTTAAAAGTTGATATGATTGTTTTGCAATCTCTATTTCTTCGTTTGTAGGAATAATTAAAACTTTCACTTTAGAAGTTGATTTCTGAATTTCTCTAATTTCTTTAGAACGTATTTTATTTTTCTCTACATCTAATTCAATACTTAAGTAATCTAAATTTTTACAGGCTAATTTTCTCATTTCTGCAGAATTTTCTCCTATTCCTGCAGTAAAAACAATGGCATCTAATCCGTTTAAAATAGCAGTATAAGAACCAATATATTGCCTGATTCTGTAACCAGCCAAATCCAATCCATTTTGGCATTTTGTGTTTCCTTGAGCAGCTTTTTCGCTAATTTCTCTTAAATCAGAAAAGCCAGTTAAACCTAACATTCCTGATTTTTTTTGTAATAAATTATTGACTTCTTCAACAGATTTGTTGAGTTTTTTCATCAAAAAGAAAATTACAGATTGGTCTACATCTCCAGAACGAGTTCCCATTATTAAACCATTCATTGGGCCAAAACCTAAAGAGTTTTCTATACTTTTTCCGTTTTTTATGGCAGACATAGAGCAACCATTTCCTAAATGAATCGTAATTATTTTTGATGATTTTTCTCCTAAATACTCAATCGCTTTTTCAGAAACATATTTATGACTTGTTCCGTGAAAACCATAAGCTCTAATTTTATGTTCTTCTAAATATTTATTAGGAATTGCATATTGATAGGCTTCTTTTGGCATTGTTTGATGAAAGGCAGTATCGAAAATTGCAATTTGTTTTGCTTTGGTAAAAATAGTTTCTGCAATTTCTATGCCTGTTAAATTTGCAGGATTGTGCAAAGGAGCTAAATCAAATAGGTTTTTAATATTGTCTTTTACTTCTTTGTTTACAATAACAGTTTTGCTGAATTTGCTACCTCCATGAACCACTCTGTGTCCAACAGCTTCAATTTCATCAACAGAATTTATAACACCAATTTTTTGGTCTAATAAAGTAGCAGCAATTTTTTGTAAACCAATTTTGTGATTTAAAATAGGTAAGGTTTCAGAAAATTTCTCATTATTTTTTTCGTGATTAAAAATCGCATCTTGCATCCCAATTCTTTCTACCAAACCAACACATTTTACGATTTGTTCTGGCATTTTTATCACTTGATATTTTAACGAAGAAGAACCCGCATTTAAAACTAAAATATTCATACTATCCTTGATTTGCTTGAATTGCAGTTAATAAAACTGTATTAAAAATATCATCAACTGTACAGCCTCTACTTAAATCGTTTACAGGTTTGTTTAAGCCTTGTAACATTGGACCAATTGCCAATGCTCCAGTTTCTCTTTGTATAGCTTTATAAGTATTGTTTCCAGTATTCAAATCTGGGAAAATTAATACAGATGCTTGACCAGCAACTAAAGAACCTGGCATTTTTGTTTTTGCAACAGACATATCTACAGCTGCATCATATTGTATTGGGCCTTCAATTTTTAAGCTCGGTTTTTTTGCTTTTGCTAATTTTGTTGCTTTTCTCACTTTTTCTACTTCTTCTCCTTTCCCTGAACTTCCTGAAGAATAAGATAACATAGCAACTTTGGCTTCTATACCAAAAGCCTCAGCAGAAGCTGCAGAAGAAATTGCAATCTCAGAAAGTTGTTCTGCATTAGGATTTGGATTTACAGCACAATCTCCCATCACAGAAACTCTATCTGACAAACACATAAAAAATACAGATGAAACTACAGAAACTCCTGGTTTTGTTTTTATCAACTGTAAAGCTGGTTTTATGGTGTGCATTGTTGTGTGAACTGCACCAGAAACCATACCATCTGCTATGCCTTCCATAATCATTAAAGTACCATAATAAGAGACATCTTTAGTTAAATCTAAAGCAGTTGTTTCTGTTAAGCCTTTATGTTTTCTAGCTTCAAAAAGTGTGTTTGCAAAGCTTTTATTGTGAATAGAATCATCAGGGTTTAAAATATTAATTCTGTCTAAATTAATCTGTAAACCAGCTTGATCGCATTTTAACTGAATTGTATTTCTATCTCCCAACAACGTTAAATTTACGATGTCTAATAATTGTAAACGAGCTGCTGCAGTTAATATTCTTATATCATCTCCTTCAGGCAACACAATGTGTTTTTTATCAATTCTTGCTTTTTGCAATAAATTATATTGAAACATACTTGGTGTTAACTTGTCTGATTTATGTGAAGTTAAAATGTTAGTTAAACCTTCTGCATTTACAAATTTATCAAACGTATCTAAAGACAATAATATTTTCTTGTTGTGTGTTGCATAAATTTTAGATTTTACATTTCCAATTTTATTAGAAATGTTAAAAGTTCCTCCATCAACTAAAATAATTGGTACTGTAGATTGTACACCTTCAATTAATTTGATGATAGATTCTTCTGGAGTTAATGTTCCTGTTAATATAATTCCTGCAATTTTCGGGTAATTTTTAGAGGCATTTGCTTGTAATGCACCTAAAATTATATCTGCTCTATCTCCAGGAGTTATAACTAATGCATTTTCTTTAATTCTGGTTAAGTAATTACGCAATTGCATGGCACCAGTACTATAACTGCCAATGGCATTGTCTAAAAATTGTTCGCCAAATAAAACACGTCCATTTAATGCTTTTACGACTTCTTTTACAGTTGGGAATGATAAGAAATCTACTTTCGGAATAATATCTATTTGTAATTTATCAGGAAAATGATTGATTAATTCTTGTCTAATATAATCTACTTCATTAACTTCTATTTTATTAGCAACAATACCAATAACATCTACTTCTTTATTTATAAAAGAATTGTAAGAAAGTTGCATTGTATTGATGAAATCTTTCTTCTTTTTACCATTTCCAGAACCTACAATTAATGCAGGAATGTTTAAGTTTTTGGCAATCATTAGATTTACATCTAGTTCTGTAAAACCACCTTCACCAGAAAAATCGGTTCCTTCTACTAAAACATAATCGTAATTAGCTTCTAATTTTTTGTATTTTTTGATGACATTGTGTATTACTTCATCTTCTTTGCCTTCACTTAATAATTCTACAACTTCACTTTGAGTGTAAGCGAAACAATCTTTATAATCGATTTCTAAATTGAAGAATTTAATTGCTGTATTTGTATGTTCATCATACTTTTTTTCGTCAGTTGTATTAATAATAGGTCTAAAATAACCAACTTTTGCAGATTTGGTTAACATCATTCTTAAAAGGCCTAATGATATTAAAGATTTACCACTATCAGATTCTACTGTGGCAATATATATGGCTTTGCTCATTTTTAATTAAATTATTAAGCAAAAATAAGGCATAAAAAAATGACTAAATGTGATATTAGTCATTTATTATTTATGATTGTGAATTCTCACTTAGTTTTGTCATTCTGCAAGAATCTTCTTTGTGTGCTTACTTTTGTGTGAGATCCTTTCAGGACGACAAACTTTGTGGGGTTTATACCTGTAAAACACCCATATTAAATTGTTTTTCAATAGGAGCATGGTTTGCAGCTTCAATTCCCATAGAAATCCAAGTTCTGGTGTCTAATGGATTGATTACAGCATCTGTCCAAATTCTTGCTGCTGCATAATAAGGAGAGATTTGCTTGTCATAGCGAGATTTTATTTTATCAAAAAGTTCTGCTTCTTTTTCTGGTGTAATTTCTTCGCCCCGTTTTTTAAGTGAAGCAGTTTCTATTTGTAATAAAACTTTTGCAGCAGAATTACCACTCATAACTGCTAATTCTGCACTTGGCCAAGCTACAATTAATCTTGGGTCATAGGCTTTGCCACACATTGCATAATTTCCTGCTCCATAAGAATTACCAATTATTATTGTGAATTTTGGCACAACAGAATTACTTACTGCATTTACCATTTTTGCACCATCTTTAATAATACCTCCATGTTCAGATTTAGAGCCTACCATAAAACCAGTAACATCTTGTAAGAAAACTAATGGTATTTTTTTCTGATTACAATTGGCTATAAAACGTGTAGCCTTGTCAGCAGAATCGTTATAAATTACACCACCAAATTTCATTTCTGTAGGTTTGGTTTTAGATGCCGTAGTTTTTACTAATTTTCGTTGATTGGCAACAATACCAACTGCCCAACCATCAATTCTTGCATAACCAGTGATTATAGTTTGTCCATAACCTTCTTTATATTGTTCAAATTCAGATTTATCTACCAAACGCTTTATGATTTCTAGCATATCATATTGTGCATTTCTTTCTTTTGGTAAAATTCCGAAAATATCATCTTGGTTTTCTTTTGGCTCAAAAGATTCGGTTTTGCTAAACCCAGCTTTGTCATAATCGCCAATTTTATCAACAATAAATTTTATTTTATTTAACGCATCTTTATCGTCTTTTGCTTTGTAATCTGTAACACCAGAAATTTCACAATGTGTAGTTGCGCCACCTAAAGTTTCATTATCTATAGATTCTCCAATTGCAGCTTTTACTAAATAACTTCCTGCTAAGAAAATACTTGCAGTTTTATCTACAATTAAAGCTTCATCACTCATAATTGGTAAATATGCTCCACCAGCAACACAGCTTCCCATAACTGCAGATATTTGTGTAATTCCCATAGAACTCATAACTGCATTGTTTCTAAAAATACGACCAAAATGTTCTTTATCTGGGAAAATTTCATCTTGCATTGGTAAATAAACACCAGCAGAATCT
>JBGCFX010000139.1:0-9417 GCA_045110395.1 Polaribacter sp. | reverse complement strand
TTTTTAATCTATGTGCTCTGTTCTGAGTTCTAGATATTTTAATTATTTAATTTCTTTGTGAACAGTCATTTTCTTTAAGATAGGATTGAATTTTTTAATTTCCATTCTATCTGGAGTGTTCTTTTTGTTCTTAGTTGTAATATATCTAGAAGTACCTGCTTTACCAGTTGATTTGTGCTCTGTGCACTCTAAAATTACTTGAACTCTGTTACCTTTTTTTGCCATTTCTGTATAATTTTATTCTGCTTAAGCTTATTTAGTTAAAAATCCGTTAGCTCTTGCTTCTTTTATAACTGCAGAAACTCCTTTCTTGTTAATATTTTTTAAAGCTGATGCAGATACTTTTAAAGTAATCCATTTATCTTCTTCTGGAATGTAAAAACGCTTGGTCATTAAATTAGCGTCAAACTTTCTTTTTGTTCTATTTAAAGCCTTAGAAACATTGTTCCCAACCATTGCTTTTTTTCCTGTTAATTCACAAACTCTAGACATCTTTTCGACAGTATTTATAGTGTTATCTCTAAACGAGGTGCAAATCTACAAATAATTACAATATTGAACAAAACAATTTTACAAATTTTTAAACTATTTCTCTTTGCAACATTTCTAGTGCTTTACTTACAGTTCTATTGATTACTTTTTCTCTTGGTTGCCCAAAATTATATTCTTCTACAACCTCTTTGGTATCGCTAACTATCGCTATAAAAACAGTACCTAAAATTAAATCATTTTTGTCGGTTGTTGGCCCTGCATTTCCTGTAACAGAAATTGCAAAATTGGTATTTAATTTTTCTTTTGCACCTTTAGCCATTTCTAAAGCTACTTCTTTACTAACAACTGTGTGCTTTTTTATAGTTTCTTCAGATACATTTAACAAGCTAATTTTAGTTTCTGCAGCATACGTTACAAAACTACCTTTATAATATGCTGATGAACCTGCAACAGAAACTAAAGTAGCAGCTATTTTACCACCAGTTAAACTTTCTGCTGTGCAAATAGTTTGGTTTTTTTCTTTTAATAAGGCTCCTACTCTTTTTTCTAAAGAAGCATCATCATCTAAACCTGTTATAAAATCAGGAATTAATTGATATACTTTAGCAACTTGTTCATTTAAATCTGTTTCTAATCGTTTTTTATCATCACTTTTTCCTGATAATCGCAAACGAACTCTTCCATAAGAGGGTAAATAAGCTAATTTTATATGAGATGGTAAATTGTTTTCAAAATCTTCTATAATTTCAGCAATCGTACTTTCTCCTTGTCCATATGTCATTATTGTTTTATGAATAATAAAAGGCAATTTGAATTGTTGTTGAATTCTGGGTAAGACTTCATTGGTTATTAAACCTTTCATCTCATAAGGAACTCCTGGAAGTGACACAAAAACGGTTTCATTTTCATAAAACCACATTCCTGGTGCTGTACCAAATTGGTTTTTAAGTAAAGTTGCTTTTGATGGTAATTGCGCTTGTGTTTTCTGAATTTCTCTAAAAGGATGCTTCATTTTTGCAAATAAACCTCTTATATGATCAATTACTTCTTGGTATTCTACAGTTTCTGTATCATTAAAAAACTCAGCAATTGTTTTTTTGGTGATGTCATCTTTTGTAGGACCTAAACCACCTGTAATAATTACAATATCTACTCTTTCTTGTGCTTCTTTAAAAGCATTTAAAATATGCTGTTTATCATCTTGAATCGATGTAATTTGATAAACAGAAACACCAATTTTATTCAATTCTTGACCAATCCATTGTGAATTTGTGTCTATAATTTGGCCAATTAAAATTTCGTCTCCTATTGTTATTATTTCTGCTTTCATAAAGCAAAATTAATAGATTTTAGTTGACTTTCACTTATTCTTTTATGATTCTTTTAAGTGCAATTTTGTTTGCAGTATTTTCAATTTTTAACCAATAAATTCCACTTGGGAAATTAGATACATCAATGATTTCTTTTTTTGATTCTAAAATCATTTTACCAAGAATATTAAAAATCTTTGTACTCTTAATCTCTTCATTATTCTGAATAGAAATTTTTAAAATATCATTTACAGGATTTGGAAATAATAAAATCTCGTTAGAAAATTCTTCATCATAAATACTTGCTGTTCCACAGGTTTCACTGTAAACAGTATCTTCATCTACACACCAACCACTTCTTCTTGTAGAGCTACACTTTTTTTGAGTGTCAGTTTCATCAGCAACTTTAATACAATTTAAATTAGGGTTTGCAAAAGCTAACAAACGAGTTGCATATCTATGTTTAGACATATCTAAAGAAGATAAATTATTACTTCTGCAAACAATATCATCTAATTTAAAGTTTTTAGAAATATCTAAATTAGTGAGTAAATTGTTTCTACAATATAAGGTACTTAATTGCGTGTTTTTAGAAATATCGATACTTGTGAATTGATTATCGCTAATATTTAAAGTTTTCAACCAAATATTATTAGCAACATCTATAGTTGTAAATTGATTTCCTTCTAGCTCTAAAAAAAATAATCTCCAATTTTTAGAAACATCTAAAGTATTTAGTAAGTTAAAGGAACACCATAATTTTGTTAATTCTGTATTTTTGGTAACATCTATACTTGTAATTTTATTTCTACTTAATTCTAATTCTTCTAATTTGATATTTTTAGTTACATCTAAACCAGTCAATTCATTATTAGAAGCTTCTAAAGAAAGTAATTCAACATTTTTTGAAATATCTATAGTAGTAAATTCATTATGCTCAATATTTAATTCTGTTAAAGAGGTAAAAGCTTCTAAACCTGTTAAATCTTTAACTTTATACTTATCTAATTTCCCAGAACCTTTAACTTCTATTCTTCCTGTAAATGCTTCTGCTTCAGAAACCTGAATTTCAGAATCTCTATTTACATTAATAGTTGATCTATCTAATAAATAGTTTTTAAAATTTGCATCTGGTGTGTTTACTATTGAAGATTGTGCTAATGATAATTGTGAAATTATAAATGCAATAAATACTAGGGTATATTTTTTTCTCATATTGTTGTAGAAATCGTTTTAATTTTTGCAATATAAATTAATTAAAAACTTAGACATTATCTGTTGTGTTAAATTAAAATATTGGACTCTTCATTTTATAAAATACAAAAACTATCAGTTTAAAAACAAAAGGTATGACATATTAAACTTGTAAAAACACTATGATTCTATTTCCCCTATTTTTTCTATCTCCTTTTTTTCTATTTTCTTTTTTCGGCCCCAAATAAAACCTAAAAATTGAAAACTTATAAATACAAATAGTAAACCTGTAGTAAATGATTTTAAACTAACTATCGTTATTTTAAATTCATCGATTTCTAAATTGTTAAAAAGTTTTAAATATAAAGGATATATTAAAACACCAAAGAAGTATATAGCTATTCCTAAAAAACCAAACAACCATTTATTTTTATGATGATTTTCTGCAAGTCTATAAAAATAGAAACCAACATAAAAAAGAAAAATGTACCCTAAAATATTCATTTACTATGGCTATTATTCAATTTTGCCAATTTCGTCAATTTTATTATTAAATCTTGAATCATTTTTTTTCCAAGTTTTTTCTAAATACTTATAAAGTAAATAGCAACTTAAAAAACCAAAAGGAATTAAAAGTAGCGCAAATACAGTTTCATCAAATCCTATAAAAAAATCTGGTGATAAAATTTCTGCTATTATCCCTATTATAAAAGCTGATACGTAAATACCCCCATAATAACTAACAACACCTAATATTGCAAAACCCCACTGGTTTTTGTTATATTTTTCTGCCAACTTATAAAAATATTTGCCAATCCAATACAGTAAAACTACTCCTAAAATCATATATAAAATATTACTTATTTAACTAGAATATTAAAAGCTTCTTTACCTTCAACAACACCTTTTAAAACATCATTTTCAATAACTTTACCAACACCTGCTGGTGTTCCTGTAAAAATAAGATCTCCTTTTTTTAAGGTGAAGTATTGAGAAACATAAGAAATTAATTCATCTATTTTCCACAACATTGCATTTGTGTTTCCATCTTGTACTAATTCATTATTTTTATACAGTTGAAATTTTAAATTTTCTAAATCAAAATTTTCCTTCGGATAAAACTCACCTACAACTGCAGAACCATCAAATGCTTTCGCTTTTTCCCAAGGCAAACCTTTTTCTTTACATTTTTGCTGAACATCTCTTGCTGTAAAATCGATTCCTAAACCAATTTCATCATAATATTTATGCGCAAATTTTGCATCAATATGTTTACCCACTTTATTTATTTTTACCAAAACCTCTACTTCATAATGAACGTCTTCAGAAAAAGGCGGAATAAAAAATGGATTTTTTCTTGGCAAAATTGCAGAATCTGGTTTTAAAAAAACAACAGGGTTTTCTGGCTTTTCATTCGCTAATTCTTCTATATGTTTTGCGTAATTGCGCCCAATACAAATTATTTTCATTTTTCCCTTTTATTTTCCCCAAAAGGAAAAAAATTATACTCTTAAAATTTTGCGTTTATTTTTCCATAACAGTCTCTTCCCTTTGGGAAGATTAAGATGGGATTATGGTATCCATTTCTTAGGGAAATTTGGCTTTCTTTTTTCTAAAAAAGCATCTCTTCCTTCTTTTGCTTCATCAGTCATATAAGCCAAACGTGTTGCTTCACCAGCAAAAACTTGTTGTCCAACCATTCCATCATCTGTTAAATTCATCGCAAATTTCAACATTTTTATAGATGTTGGGCTTTTTGCTAAAATTTCTTGCGCCCATTCAAAAGCAGTGTTTTCTAGTTCTTCGTGAGGAATTACAGCATTTACCATTCCCATTTCATATGCTTCTTGAGCTGAGTAATTTCTTCCTAAAAAGAAAATTTCTCTCGCCTTTTTCTGACCAACCATTTTTGCCAAATATGCAGAACCATAGCCACCATCAAAAGAAGTTACATCTGCATCTGTTTGTTTAAAAATTGCGTTTTCTTTACTTGCTAAAGTTAAATCGCAAACCACGTGTAAACTATGACCACCACCAACTGCCCAACCAGGAACCACAGCAATTACTGCTTTTGGCATAAAACGAATCAATCTTTGCACTTCTAAAATATTGAGTCTGTGATAGCCATCTTCACCAACATAACCTTGATGTCCTCTTGCTTTTTGGTCTCCTCCTGAACAAAAAGAATATACTCCATCTTTTGAACTGGGTCCTTCTGCTGAGAGCAAAACCACACCAATATTTACATCTTCGCCAGCGTCATAAAATGCATCATACAATTCTTTTGTTGTTTTTGGTCTAAAAGCATTTCTAACATTGGGTCTGTTAAACGCAATTCTAGCAACTCCATTATATTTCTTATACGTAATATCTTCGTATTCTTTAACTGTTTTCCACTCAGGTTGTATCATAATTTTGTATTTTAGACGTTCTTTTTAGAAGAACAAAATAATTGTTTACAAAAATAAAGAATCAAATTTATGATAAAGAAATCGTTCCTACTAATATTTATGGTGTTTTGCGTTTCTGGTTTTTCTCAAAAATTGATTGAAAAAAAATTAGAATCAGATATCTTAGAAACTAAAAGAAATCTTAAAATATACCTACCTAAAGGATATGAAAAAGATAGTATCAAAAACTTTCCTTTAGCAGTTGTCTTTGATGCAGAATACCTGTTTGATGCTTATGTTGGTAACTCTGTGTTATTTGCAGCAAAAGACAAAGCTCCCAAACAAATTGTGGTTGGGGTTTCTATGAAAGGTTCTCGTAAAAAAGACACTTATTTTAATATAAATGATGGCAGTTTAACAGCTGACAATAAATCTTTTTATCAATTTATTAGAGATGAAGTTATTTTTTATATGGAAAGCACCTACAGAACTTCTCCTTTTATTTCTTTGATTGGCGAAGGCACTTCTGCCAATTTGATTACGCATTTTTTAAAAGAGCCAAATCCATTTATCAACTCATATATTTGTATCAATCCTACTTTTTCAGATTTTATTGGACAACAATTTCAATCTTATGATTTGAGTAAATTTAGCAAAGAAGACAATACGTTTTATTTGTACACCAATAATTCAAATTCTTTTTCTGCAAAAAAACAAACTGGAATTGGCGAGCTACAAAATGGTTTATCATCTTTAGAAGTAAAGAATTTTAACATTATAAACGACACAATTACTACTTCTAGTAGTGTTTCTGCTATGAGTGAAGCTATACCTAGAGCCATTAATAAAATTTTTCAAATTTATTCTGCGATTTCTAAAGAAGAGTTTGATAAAAATGTAAAAGATTTATCTCCACAAGATGCTATTGCATATTTAGAAAACAAATATTTAGAAATTCAATTTCTTTTTGGTAGCGATTTAGGCATTAGAGAAAGAGATATTTATGCTATCGAAAATATAGTTATCGAAAAAGAAAACGGAGATCATTTACGTGAATTTGGAAAAATGATTCTAAAATTATTTCCTGCTTCTCCTTTGGGAGATTATTATATTGGTCGTTATTATGAAGAAGGTAAAAACATTAAAAAAGCTTTAAAATTTTACAAAATTGGCTACGGAAAAATGGATCCTTCTGACCCAAATTCTGATAAATTTTATGAAAATATTCTTAGATTAGGAGGAATGTAGTATTGAACAAATTAAATTTTGATATAAATAAACCTCTTTGTAAAAATAAAAAATTATTTTTTAGATGGTAATCTCCAGGTTACACCTGCTCCAACAAACAAACCATTGTTTTCTCCAATGAGTGTATCTAATTGTAAGTTGTTATTCAATAAATAATAAACTCCACTATCAATATTAAATTGAAAAGTACTCCTTAAAAATGTACCAAATGGCTCTAAGAAAACGCCTATTTTATCATTAATTGCATAAGATAAATTAAATACATAAATTCCATTATTTAAACTAAAACCGTCTTCTAAATTAAGTCCTATATTTATATTGTAAGCTAATTTTTCTGAGAATGAATCTGCCAAAATATAAATGATTTGTGTGTTGCTTCCTTGGTTTTTAAAGTCGTATGATATTTGTAGACTTGATTGTATATTACTTTCAATATTATTTAAACGAAACCTTGCTCCTAAAGTGAAGGATGCTAATTCTTTACCAAAATTTTCTCCTGAAAACAGAAAGTTTGAATTTAATTCTATTTTTTCTGAAAGACCATATCTAAAATAAGAACTTGGGAAAAAGTCTGAAACACTTTCAAAATAATCTATACCTGCTTGAATTTGAAACACATTTTTACCAACAACACTTCCAGACAAAGCTTGACCAGGTTTGTCAGAACTTAATATTTCTGTAAATTGGGCGTGTGAAAAAATTGTAGTTAAAAAGAAAGCACATAATAAAACTTTTTTCATCACTTATATTTTTAATAAATTATATAATGGTTTTTACTGCAAACTGAATTACTGCTTACTCTTTCAAAAGCTCAATCCTATCTTCTTTAATTACAATCAGTTTTTGTTTATACAAATTACCAACTGCTTTTTTAAATGCTTTTTTACTCATTTTCATATGAAAACGAATAGAGTCTGGGCTACTTTTATCAGTTAATAATAAAAACCCTTCTCTACTATTTTTTAACTTTTGTAATACTTTTTCTACATCAGAATCTATAACATTTCTAAAACCTTGTGGCCTTAAAGAAACATCTATTTTACCATCTTCTCTAATATTTTTGATGTAGCCAGTAACTTCCATATTCTCCTCTAATTCTTGAAAAACCTCACTTCTAAAAAGCAAACCATCAAATTCTTCATTAATTAAAACTGTATATCCTAAACCTGTTTCTGTTTCAATTACCAGGTTTACTTTATCACCTTCTTTAAAATCATATTCAATTTCTTGAAAATCGTTTTCTTCATCGTGTTCGCTCATTATTTTATAAATTTAAAATATTCTTTTAAAACTACATCATTTTCTGCACTTGGCGTAAAAATCTCTATTATTTTTGGTTTTTCAGATGCTTCAAAAAATCCGTTTAATTCTTTTTCTACAATTTCTGTAGCAAATACTTTTGAATATTCAAACTCATGCATTTTTGCTAAATGCTCTGCTGTTAAACAATGAGGAGTTTCAAAATATGCTGCTGCATTTGTTGTTCCTGGTCCAGGAATAATTTTAAAAATACCTCCACCAGAATTATTAATTAAAATGATTCTAAAATTCTTTGGAATATTCTTGTTCCATAATGCATTAGAATCATAGAAAAAACTCAAATCTCCTGTAATAAAAATGGTTTGTTTTTCACTTGCAAAAGCAGCACCAATTGCTGTACTTGTACTTCCATCAATACCACTTGTGCCTCTATTGCAGAAAACATTTATTTTTTTATGAATTGTGAAAAGTTGGGCATATCTAATTATAGCACTATTGCTAATTTGTAACTGCGAATTTTTTGGAATCGCATTTAAAACTTGCTCAAAAACCTTAAAATCAGAATGTGTTAAATTTTTAAAATACTCACTATGCTTTTCTCTTCTGTAATCTCTTATTTGCAACAATTTTGGTTGATAATCACTTTTTATTGGAGTTATAAACTGATTAAAATGTGAGAAAAAATCTACAGGAGTAGTTTGTATAAATTCTGTTAAACAAAAATAGGTATTTGTTGCTTTTCTTGCATCAATTTCCCAGTGATGTTTTGGTTGATATTCTCTTAAAAAACCTTTGATTCTTTTAGATACAATCATTCCTCCAAATGTGATGAGAATATCTGGTTGCAACTCTTTAAAATCTGCATCATCCATAGAAAAAATTAACTGATCTATAGAATTTACTGCTTTTTTGTGGTGCAAGTTAGAAGTGGTTTCTGTTAGAATTAAAACAGAATCATCTTCTGCATACAAATCCATTAAATTATGTAAATTTATATCAGGATAATTTACACCAACCACAATCATTTTCTTTGTTGCTTTGTTCCAAATTTTGGCTAATTTTTCATAATCAATATGAGAATTATCTAAAGAACTCGAACTTATATGAGGAAAATGAAATTCTTGCAACTCATCAACAGTTTCATACAAAGGTTCATCAAAAGGAACATTGATATGAATTGGACCTTGCTGAGAAGTTGCTATTTGCAAAGCCTCACCAATTAATTGTGAATTTCTCGTTTTATATTTTGGGTTTTCTATCAAGTTCGCAGAAAACAAAATATGATTTGCAAACACATTTTCTTGTCTGATGGTTTGACCATCACCAATATCAATTAGATGTTTTGGCCTATCTGCAGAGATAACAACCAAAGGAATATTACTGTAAAAAGCTTCTGCAATTGCAGGATAATAATTTAACAAAGCAGAACCAGAAGTACATAAAACAGCAACTGGGCTTTGAGTTTGTTGCTCAATTCCCAATGAAAAAAATGCTGCACATCTTTCATCTACAACACTTAAGGT
>JBGCFX010000138.1:0-2729 GCA_045110395.1 Polaribacter sp. | reverse complement strand
TGTTGTAAATCGCCAATCATTAAAACTTGTGCGCCACCAAAAACTTTATTTCTGTTTTTATAACGCCTCATTACTTGATCGATTCCATCTAATAAATCTGCACGAACCATAGAAATTTCATCGATAATTACTAAATCTAAGGATTTTATAATATCGATTTTTGTCTTACTAAATTTACGTTGAGCATTAGAAGTATTTGCAATTTGATTTGGCAAAATAGGCCCAAAAGGCATTTGAAAAAACGAATGAATAGTTACTCCTTTTGCATTAATTGCTGCAACACCAGTTGGCGCCACAATAACCATTCTTTTTAAAGATTCTTTTTTAATTTTATGTAAAAAAGTAGTTTTACCTGTACCAGCTTTTCCTGTGATAAAAAGATTTCTATCAGTTTTTTTGATGAAATTTAGGGCAAGTTCTAGTTCAGGATTTTTTGGCATTTTAACATTTTAATGCAATGTAATTAAAGAAAGATAATTCTTAACAAAAACAAGCAAAATAATAGGTTAAAAATAAAAACTACCCCAAAAAAGGTGAGAGAAAAAATACAAATAGCTAGTATTTCTGTAATATAATTAGAAAATATGCAAACTAATAGTTTTCTCTAAAAACAGACAGTGCCAATTTTTTTTCTCAAAATGTTACTATGATAAAAGACATCAACGCTGGCTCTGGAAGTCTATTACAAGATCATTTAATTATACTTAATAAAAAATTGTATTCTATTGATTTTGATGATGTTAATGGTAGAAAATTATGTGTAAAAGATTCTAAGGATACATTAGTCATAACTAATAAAACTGTATTAATTGATTATTAAAATACAAAAAACCTGTCAAGTATTTAAAACTTAACAGGTTTAGAATTTTATTAAAAAAATTAGATTACTCTTCTTTTCTAGGTTCTCTAGGTTTTCTATCATCACGTCTGTTGTCACGTCCGCGATTATCTCTACCTCTGTTGTCTCTTCCTCCAGATGATCTTTTATCATCTCTTGGTGGTCTTGCAACATAACCTTCTGGTTTTTCTAGTAAAGCTTTTCTAGAAACTTTCTCTTTACGAGTTCTTGGGTCTAAACCAAAGTATTTTACATCTAAAATATCACCCATTTTAACAACGTCAGAAACATTATCTGTACGTTCCCAAGCTAATTCAGATACGTGTAATAAAACTTCGTTTCCTGGAGCTTCTGTATATTCTACAACTGCACCAAAATCTAACATTTTAATAACTTTAACTTCGTAAACAGAACCTTTTTCTGGTTTGAATAGCATAGATTCAATTCTAGCGATTACTGCTTCAATTCCTTCTGGTTTAGTTCCTAAAATTTCAATAATTCCTTCTTCAGTTACAGGATCTTCTGTAATTACAATTGTAGTTTCTGTTTCTTTTTGTAATTCTTGAATATTTTTACCTCCTGGTCCAATAAAAGCACCAATTAAATCATTTGGTATTCTTCTATTTATCATTTTAGGTGCATGCTCTTTTACTTCTTCGTTTGGAGTAGTAATTGTATCAGTCAATTTCTCTAAAATATGAAAACGACCATCTCTAGCTTGTTTTAGTGCGTTTACTAAAATTTCGTAAGAAAGTCCTTTAACTTTAATATCCATTTGACAAGCAGTAATTCCTTTAGAAGTACCAGTTACTTTAAAATCCATATCACCTAAGTGATCTTCATCACCTAAAATATCAGATAAAACTGCGTAACGATCTCCATCAGAAATTAATCCCATTGCAATACCAGAAACTGGTCTTGTCATTTGTACACCAGCATCCATTAAAGCCATAGTACCAGCACAAACTGTTGCCATAGAAGAAGAACCATTAGATTCTAAAACTTCTGATACAACTCTTACTGTATAAGGACAATCGTCTGGAATCATTCCTTTTAAACCACGTTGAGCTAAATTACCATGACCAACTTCTCTTCTAGAAGTTCCTCTTAATGGTCTAGCTTCACCAGTACAAAAAGGAGGGAAGTTATAGTGTAAATAGAAAGATTCTTCACCTTCATAAGATGGCATATCTATTTTATTTGCATCTCTAGAAGTTCCTAAAGTTACAGTTGCTAATGCTTGTGTTTCTCCACGAGTAAATATTGATGAACCATGTACTGATGGTAAGTAATCTACTTCACACCAAATTGGTCTAATTTCGTCAGTTTTACGTCCGTCTAAACGTAAACCTTCAGCTAAAGTTAATTCTCTAACTGCAGATTTTTGAGATTTGTTGAAATATTTTCCAACTAAATCTCCATAATCTACTAACTCTTCTTCTGTAAATGAAGCTTTTAATTCTTCTTTTACTTCAGAAAATGCAGCAGAACGTTCTACTTTTGAAGTTCCTTTTTTAGCAATTGCATAACATTTGTCGTAACAAAAGTCATTTATTTTTGATGCTAATTCCTCATCTTCTCTTTCACCTTCGTATTCTCTAGTTTCTTTCTTACCAAAAGCTTCAGCTAAACGAACTTGAGCAGCACATTGAATCTTGATAGATTCGTGCGCAAATTTAATTGCATCTGCCATTTCTTCTTCAGAAATTTCATCCATTTCACCTTCTACCATCATTACAGAATCTGCAGAAGCTCCAATCATCATATCTATATCAGATTCTGCTAATTGTGCTCTTGTTGGGTTGATAACAAATTCACCATTTATACGTCCAACTCTTGCTTCAGAGATAGCGCACTCAAATGGAAAATCTGATAATTGAATAGCTGCTGA
>JBGCFX010000137.1:0-2624 GCA_045110395.1 Polaribacter sp. | reverse complement strand
TTATTTATTTTATTTTTTTTTTTTTTATTTTTTAAGTATTTTATTTTTATAAAAAAAAAAAAAATTTAAAAATTTTTATTAAATTTTTATATACAATTAAAAAAAAATTTTTATATTTTTTTTTTTTTTAATAAAATTTTTATTTCTACAAAATGATACTCATAGAGAGAATAAAATAACTATACGCTTGGTAAAGCAATATATATATATATATATTTTTTTTTTTATGACTTTTTGTCTTTTTTTTTCATGTATATACAACTTAAATAAATATTTTTGTATATTGTTGTAATAATAAATTATAAATATTATAAGAATTAAAAATAAAAAAAAATATATATATATATAGAAAAATGCAACAATTTTTATTGATTTTTATTTTCGTGGCTTTAACATCACTTATAAACATATCATCTCAAATTGAAAATCAACCGAATTATATAAACAAACAAAATACAATAACAAATAGAATAGAAATCAATTTGGCATTGGCTGCTTGTGGTAATCGTACAAGTGAAGCATTAACACTACTCAAATCCATTTTTATGTACACACAAACACATTTGAATGTTTACATATTCACAGAACCAGAATCGATAGAAATATTAACAAATCAAGTAAATAAATTAAAATTTATTTATTTATTTATTTGCAATTTTATATTTTCGCATTTCTTTATAAAAATTTAGTTTGAAAATTGGAAAGAAAATTTGAAATTTAAATTTAATTATGAATTTCTGGAACCACAATTTCCAAAAGAACATGAAAATGAATGGAGAGATTTATTCAAACCTTGTTCAGCTCAAAGACTTTTTCTTCCAGTAATTTGATTATAAATTTTCTCTATTGTATAGTATTTTTGCTTTAATCTTGATCAAATTAAAAGGATATATTGCAATCTGTAGAAGCATTAATTTATATTGATACAGATACTTTGTTATTAGATGACATTGCTAAATTATGGAAAACATTTTCATTGTTTAATCAATATCAATTCGTTGCAATGACATCGGAAGATGAAAGTGCTTATAAAAGTTATTATTATAAAAAACGTTTAATTCCATTCTATGGGAAATATGGTCTAGCTGCGGGTGTATTACTCATGAATTTGACACGAATGCGTCAATTTGAATTTTCAAGGAAAATAATTTCAATTTATGAAAAGTATAAAAACAGATTGAAATATGGCGATCAATGCATTCTTAACATTTTTTTTCATTTTCATCCAGATATTATATATATATATATATATTACTTATATTTTTAACTCAATTTATTCATTCTTAATTTTAATTGTTAAGATAAACTGTATGAACTAGATTGTTCATGGAATTATCGACCTAAACATTGTTGGTCTGTTAATTCTAATTGCAATAAAGCTGAGTTTAATGGAATTCAAATTTTACACGGCTATTCAGGTAAATTTTATGATAAAGGATTGGCATTTAAAATAGTTTATGATGATTTCAAAGAGGTATTCAAATTAATTCATTTTAATTAATAACAAGCAACAAATTCTAGTTTAATTTTTTATTATTTAATTTCTTTTCAAGTTCAATTTTGAAAAAAATAATTTTTTATTAAGAATTTTGAATGAAAGTATCGCAAATAGCTTTAATAAATTACGATGTAGTATACAATTATTTAAATTTTTAAAAAAATTTGAAAATAGAATCAAAAAAATTCATTATAAACCTCAACTAAGGTAAATTTTGCAAAAAATTATAGAATCGTATAAATATTTTTTTTTTTTTTATTATTTTTATTATTTAAAAAAAAAAAAAGGAATTCAATAACATTATTTTATGAAAATAATTTAATACTTTCGAACTTTTATGTTAACTCTTACATATTTTATATAGGTTTTTTCTTTTTATTGTTATTTTTTTTTAAAACTAAGCTTTACAAGGTTAGTTTATGTAGGTTATGTGTTAGGTTATGTGTTTTAAATTACTATTTTTTACCAAATAAATAAACATTAAACAAAAATAAGTCTAAGATGTATTCTTTTTTACTTTTTATTATTTTATATTAACATAAATTTTTGCTGGTTTTTTTTAAGACAGGCAGACGATGTTTGTTTTAACTGGCTCTTGATAAATTGGTACTTTACTCGATGTCACAATCACAAATTTTTCAACATTACACGGTTTGCCTAAATCACAAATATTTTCCGCAAAGCATGCATCATTATCCAAAATCAACTTATCAAATCTCTCTTTATCTTTCAATTCCAACACTATTTTTTCTCTAGGTTTAACCTGATTATTCCACTCTTCATCTTTTTCATATTCTTCTTCATCATTAGTCACTATTTCAACTTCTTCTTCTACTACCGCATTTATTTCTTGTTGTAAACATTCTTCTTTCCTTTGCCACGTCAAATTCATATTTTCTTCAATTTCTTCTATATCTTCAAAAATACTATTAATTTCATCCACAACTTCCACTTTTCTCAATTGTTCTGTAACTCTTACATGCTGATTATTTAATTGATATATTTCATTCTTTCTCACCACATCAGACAATTTTGTCCCAAAACAAACAGAATTCGATGCAACCTCAATATATAGCACCTGCTGCTTTTAACCAGTCTAATCCAAGCGTCTAGTCCAATAGATATG
>JBGCFX010000136.1:0-2693 GCA_045110395.1 Polaribacter sp. | reverse complement strand
CTTGCACAACATTTTATGAGAGCCACTTTTAGTAGTAATTTTGTTTTTAAAGATGCACCATATGAAACTCTAAAAAAAATAGGCTTAGAAATCATAAAAAATGAAACGCTAAAAGATGAAATTTCTAATCTGTACGATTTAAAGTATGAAGAGATTTTCTTTGAAAACAGAGATTTATTCAACTATAAAGAGCATTTTAGAATAATGATGAGTGAGGATAGATTCGAGTTTTTAGACAAAAACAATCTTTATAAAGGTTTTAAACCTTTAGACGCTTTAAAGTTAAAATCAGACAAAACATATTCGTTTAAGTTAAATCTTTTAAAAGGGAGTTTTTACTTGTACAATATAAATTTAAAAAACTTAAAAAAAGATATAAACGAATTAATTACTAAAATAGATGCTGAATTAAAAATTAGGAATCACTAAACTTTTAAATATTAAACTAATTCTAAACTTAGAACGTCTATAAAACTTTAAAATTGGATTGACTAGTACTAAAGTCGAAAACAGAGTTGATTATAATTTATGAAAGAAGTAAAAAAAACGTTAGAAGATCAAAGAATAGAATTTTCGAAAAGAAAATTTATAGCCACACCATTATCAGGATTAATTGTTTGGTTAATTATTGGTCTAGCAGGAATGTTGTTACCTATAAAATATGCAGTTTGGACTCTTTTTATTGGAACTGGAAGTATTGTATATTTAGCACTATTTTTATCAAAATTCACTGGCGAAAACTTCTTAGACAAAAATAAACCCAAAAATGTTTTCGATAAACTTTTCTTATCTACAGTAGCACAATCAGTTTTAGTTTATGCAATTGCAATTCCTTTCTTTTTGGTAGATTATACTTCTTTACCTTTAACTGTCGGAATTTTAACTGGCACAATGTGGTTGCCTTTTTCTTGGATTGTAAAACATTGGGTAGGAGTTTTTCATTCTTTATCAAGAACAATTATAATAGTAATTCTTTGGTATGTTTTTCCAGAAATAAGGTTTGTTATAATTCCTTTCTCAATAGTTTTAATTTATATAATTACGATATTTATCCTTAAAAACAGGAAGTTAGAAAACTTATAACAAAAATATCTGGAAATTAAATTTTCTTACAACTCACTTATCTAAAATAACAATTCACTATATTTCTTTTTTTATTAAAGATGATATGTTTCATATTTGATGAAAATTAGAAATTATGAAGAAAATATTTAGAGTATTTTACATTTCGTTTGCCATTTATTTAGGTTTGGTTTCAATCTTTTTCTTTATTCATTTAGCAAAGTTTAATTTAGATGAAATAAGTTTTACTATTTCTTATTTACCAACTTTTTTCATCTTTTATTTACCGATGTTTATTTCTTTTTTAGCATTTAGAAAAGAAAATAATAAAGTCAGTATTTTTTTATCTGCAATAATTTCATTTATTGTTACTTATATTTCTATTTACTTTGTTTTCAAGTATACTAATCATAATAATCTTTCAAGAAATTTCTTTAGTGTAAGCTTGATTTTAATAGGTATATTAGGTCTATTTACAAGTCTTTTTGTTAGTGCAATTTTAACAATTTTAGATAAAAATAAATCTTATTTAATTTTGAAATTAAAAATATATCCACAGAATAAAATTCTTTTAACTATACCTTTAATTGGTATTTTGGTTTACAGTTTGATGGTTTTTATGGGATCTCCAAACTTTTTTAGTTATTCAACAATTTGGACTAATATTTTACCTTTTGGTATTTTATTATCATATATCTCTTTTTATTGTTTCAAATATTTTTACTCGAATTTCTTTAAAACTAAAAGAATAATTTTTCTTGTAATGTTTTATTTATTAGGAACCCTTTTTTTTGTTTTATTAAGTAATGTACCGTTTATAATTAGAGTTTTTAAATATCTTTATAACGAAGATTTTTTTCAGAAAATTTTTATTTCAATAATTTTATTTGCACCATTTTTTCTGTATGTAATAATTGTTGTTCATCTATACTTTTTAAATTTAATTAATAAACAAGAAAAATCAATTCTATCTCAGAAATCTCTAGAATCTCAATTAAATTACCAACAATTAAAAAACCAATTAAGTCCACATTTTTTGTTTAATAATATTAATGTTTTAACCAGTTTAATTGAAGAAAACCCCAAAAAAGCAGTTTTGTTTTCAGAGAACTTATCACATATTTATAGGTATTTTTTAGAGCAAGAAAAACAAGATGTTGTTTTGGTAAAAGATGAAATTACTTTTGCGAAAAGTTATTTAGAATTATTAAAAAATAGATTTGAAGTTGGTTTAAATTTTACTATTTCTGTTAATGAAAATGTGAATGAAAAATATATTGTTTCCACCATTTTACAACAAGTTTTAGAAAATGTGGTAAAACATAATGCTATCAATGAAAATGAAAAAGTAGAGGTGAAAATATTATCAGAAGAAAATTATTTAATTGTTAAAAATAATAAAAATCTAAAAATTTCTTTAGAAAAAACAAATAAAAAAGGAATAGAAAATATTAAAAAAAGAATTGCTTTTTTTACAGATGAAAAAGTAATAATTAATGATTCTGAAACTCATTTTATTATTAAATTACCAATTTTAGAAACTGTTTAATGAAAGCCATAATCATAGAAGACGAATTGCCATCTGCAAGAAGATTAGAGCGTTTGCTTCAAGATTTCGAAATCGAGATTTT
>JBGCFX010000135.1:0-12773 GCA_045110395.1 Polaribacter sp. | reverse complement strand
AATAATTGAGGTGTCTAGCGGATTCGAACCGCTGTACATGGTTTTGCAAACCATTGCCTAGCCACTCGGCCAAGACACCTTTTGTATTCGGATTGCAAATTTACGCAAATTTACAAGTATTGCAAGCATTTTTTACTTTTTGATTTTCCAAGGTGGATTTATTCTATTTTCTCCACCATAAAACATAATAAGTTGATTGCCATCTAAATCTTTTAATCTAGCTTCACGCCATATAACCAAGGTTTATCATTTGATGTTTCATCAAAATAGATTCCTTTTTGTGTTAATTCTTTTACTTTTTCATCTAAATCTTCGCATTCAAAATAAACATAAACTCCTTCTCCTTTTGGTAATTCATCTACTTTATGAATAGAAAAAGTAGAGTTCCCATCTGGACATACAAATCTTGCATAATTTGGTAATGCTTTTACAATAAGTTCTAAACCAAATTTCTTGTAAAAAGGAACAGATTTATCTAAATCTAAAGAAGGAATTGTAACTTGATTTAAATTCATGAAAATGGTTATCTTTTTTTTGTTAGAATTATTACAACTTCCTCTACATTTCCGCCAATTGGTGGATTTATTTTTGAAACTGAAACTCTCGCTTTTTTTATCATTTTTAGTTCTTTAAAAAAGCGATCTAAAATTCTCTGGGCAACTTCTTCTAATAATTGAGAACGAATTGCCATTTCTTCTTTTACGATATGATTTAAATGTACATAATCTACAGTATCTGCCAAATCATCTGTTTTTGCAGATTTTTTTAAATCAACTTTTACTGTTACATCTACTCTATATTCACTACCAATTTTTGCTTCTTCGTCTAAGCAACCGTGATCTGCAAATAGTCTAATATTATTTACTTTTATTATTCCCATTTATAATGTTGTTGGTGTAGATTCTATTTGCTCCCACATTTTATCTGTATTTAATCTAAAAGAGCCTAAATACTCAAAACTACATTGTTCTGGTGAAATAATAGATAAAAATGGTTCGCCATTTTTGTTGTTATATAAATGATAATTTTCACCAAAAATTGGCTCGAAACTAAACTTTGCATTGTAAATTAAATCATTATACTCAAACTTTTGCATCAAAGCTTCATACTCTTTTTTTACTTCGTCGAACTTTGATTTTAGCTGTTTATTAACACGTGTAATTCCATCATTTTTCCAACTTGCAGTGTTTAATGGCTTAATTACTGGGGAACTTGCAGAAGTTCCATAAGGTTTAAGAGCAGCATCATATTGTTGAGTTTCTTCATTAAAAACAACTAAATCTGGCTTTTTGGCAGCATCATTTTTCATAGTTGCAAAATTACGACAAATTATAAATACAGATTTGGCTTTTATTAAAACTTTAACTTGATAAATATGCTTGCGTTAGCGATTGAAATGACATCCTTTTTATTTCTTTTCTGAAATAAAAAGATATAATGGAAAGCGCGACCTGAAAGGGAACGCCCAAAATGAAAATAAACAAGTTATTTTATGTAATTTTGTTGCTTAATTACTAGAGATAATTTATGTCTGAAGAGAAGAATTCGCTCAATTTTTTGGAGCATATTATAGAAGAAGATTTGGCAAATGGAATGCCAAAGGAGGATTTGCGTTTTCGTTTTCCACCAGAGCCAAATGGATATTTGCACATTGGCCATACAAAAGCCATTGGAATTAGTTTTGGTTTGGGTGAAAAATACAATGCACCTGTAAATTTGCGTTTCGATGATACAAATCCTGCAAAAGAGGAGCAAGAATATGTGGATGCTATTAAAAAAGATATATCTTGGTTAGGCTACAATTGGGCAAATGAATGTTATTCTTCTGATTATTTTCAGCAATTATATGACTGGGCAATTTTGTTGATAAAAGATGGAAAAGCCTATGTAGATTCTCAATCTTCGGAAGAAATGCGCGAACAAAAAGGAACGCCAACTCAAGTTGGAACCAATAGTCCTTTTAGAGACAGATCTGTTGAGGAAAACTTGGAATTATTCCAAGGAATGAAAGACGGAAAATTTAAAGAAGGCGAACATACTTTGCGCGCAAAGATTGATATGGCTGATGATAATATGTTGATGCGTGATCCTTTAATGTACAGAATTATGTATAAAGAGC
Organism: Polaribacter sp.; assembly: GCA_045110395.1. Taxonomy (GTDB): domain Bacteria; phylum Bacteroidota; class Bacteroidia; order Flavobacteriales; family Flavobacteriaceae; genus Polaribacter. Next base: position 10,654 of record JBGCFX010000135.1, on the reverse strand, counting down.
ATCACAGAACTGGTGATGATTGGTGTATTTACCCAATGTACGATTGGACGCATGGAGAAAGTGATTATATTGAACAAATTTCGCATTCTTTGTGTTCTCTAGAATTTAAGCCTCATAGAAAATTGTATAATTGGTTTAGAGATAATATTATTGATTATAGCAGAACTGAATACCCAAATCCACCAAAACAACGTGAGTTTTCTCGTTTGAATTTGAGTTACACCATAATGAGTAAACGTAAATTACTAACCTTAGTAGAAAACGGAATTGTTTCTGGTTGGGACGACCCAAGAATGCCAACAATTTCTGGTTTACGAAGACGTGGTTATACACCTGCAGCAATTAAAAGTTTTATTGAAACTGTTGGCGTTTCTAAACGTGAAAACGTAATTGATGTGGCTCTTTTAGAGTTTAAAATCAGAGAAGATTTAAACAAAACTGCAAAACGAGTTATGGGAGTTTTAGATCCTGTAAAAGTTGTCATTACGAATTATCCTGAAGGAAAAGAAGAAATGTTAGATGCCAACTATAATGATTATGAAGATGGTTTTGGAAGTAGAGAAGTACCTTTTTCGAGAGAGATTTATATAGAGAAAGAAGATTTTAGAGAGGAAGCTAACAAGAAATTTTTCCGTTTGAAATTAGGAAAGGAAGTTCGTTTAAAAAACGCGTATTTTATTACTGCAAATAGTTGTACTAAAGATGCAGATGGAAATATAATCGAAATTCAATGTACATATGATCCATTAACAAAATCTGGAATGGATACTGAAGAAAGTAAGCGTAAAGTGAAAGGTACTTTGCATTGGGTTTCTGTAAAACACGCTGTAAAAGCAGAAGTTAGAGCTTATGACCGATTATTTTTAGATGAAGCTCCAGATTCGCATAAAGACAAAGGTTTTATGGAATTTATCAACCCAAATTCTTTGGAAATTATTGAAGCATTTTTAGAGCCGAGTTTACAATCTGCAAAAATTGGCGAGCGTTTTCAGTTTCAACGTTTGGGATATTTTAATGTTGATGATGATTCTACTGCTGACAATTTAGTTTTTAATAAAACTGTTGGATTGCGTGATTCTTGGACTAAAAAATAGTTAAAAAATAATTTAAAAATTAAATTTTTATGAAGAAAATATTTTTAGTATTCGCATTTATTATTTTGGTTTCTTGCTCAAATAATAAAAAAGTAACACAAGTTGCTGAAGTTTCTTGTGGACAATGTAAATTCGATTTAGATTCTGAAAATGGATGTAGTTTAGCAGTCAGAATTGATGATAAAGCCTATTTTGTTGACGGTTTTAATATTGATGACTTTGGTGATGCTCACGATGAACATATTGGTTTTTGTAACGTAATTAGAAAAGGTGAAGTAACCGGATTTGTTAAAGATGGAAGATTTGTAGCGAGTTCTATAAAGTTAGTTGAGTAACGTAAAACTTATTATAGACTCCTGTTTTCTCAGGAATAATAAAATAAAAACCGATGAAAGTTAATTTTCATCGGTTTTTTATGCTTAAAGTTTGATAAACTTCTTAATTAAAATTCCCTTTTCTGTTTTCAATTTTAAGAAATATGTTCCTATAGAGAGTTTTCCTGTATTTATTTGATCATTTTTAAGAAGTCCTGCATCTATTTTTTTACCCAAAATGGAATATATTTCATAATTTTTGACAGTAAAATCAGCTTCAATTTTAACAAGAATAAATTCTTTTACAGGATTTGGATAGAGTGAAATATAATTTCTTAAACTTAGGTTTTCTGTAGACAAAGGATTATCAGTAACTGTAATTTTTACAGTAACAAAATCTGAATTTCCATTAGAATCTGTTACCGTAAAAACAATATCGTTTTCGCCTAAATCTGCAACTGTAAAATTGGTTTTTGACAAAGTATAAAAGTCTATTCCACAATTATCTAATGAACCATTATCAATATCTTCGATTTCTAAAATTGCATTACCTGTTGCATCTAATTCTAATTCAAAATCTTTTGCTTTAACTTCTGGTACAATTTTATCATCTATAATTACTTTTTGATTTGATGTTGATATATTTCCATTTTCATCATCAAAAGTCCAAGTAATCGTATATTCTCCTTGTTGACTATATGTTAGATTATCTGCTGTTGTTCCTGTAATTACACCTGAACAATTGTCTGTTACAGATGGAATATCTGTAATAGTTATAGAACATTCTGCAACAACATCTGATAAAACTGGAGTTACAGGCGCAGTTGTATCTTCTACAATTATTTTTTGTGTTGCTGTTGCTGAATTTCCTTTTTGGTCTATAAATATCCAAGTTATAATATACTCTCCTTGATTATTATAAGTTAATGCATCTGAAGTTGTTCCTGTAATTACGCCTGAACAATTGTCTGTTGTAGTTGGAATATCTGTTACTTTTACAGTACATTGACCTATAATATTCGCTAAAACAGGCACTGTTGGCGCTTTTGTATCTTTTATAATTACATTTTGTTGGGCTGTTGTACTATTTCCATTTCCATCATCAAAAGTCCAAGTTATAGTATGTTCTCCTTGAGTTGTATAGGTTAATGCATCTGTGGTTGTTCCTGTGATTATGCCTGAACAATTGTCTATGATTGTTGGAATATCAGAAACTGTAACTGAACATTCTGCTAAAACATCTGCTAAAACAGGAGCAATTGGTGCTGTTGTATCTTGCACAATTACTTTTTGAATGGCAGTGGTAACATTTCCATTACCATCATCAAAACTCCAAGTTATGGTGTATTCTCCTTGTGTTGTATAAATTACAGGTTGCGTAGTTGTACCTGTAATTGTTCCTGAGCAATTGTCTAAAGTTGTTGGTGCAGCTATAAAAATACTACATTCCGCATTTAAATCAGGTAAAATTACTGTATTTGGTGCAGTTGTATCTTTTACAATTACTTTTTGTGTGGCAGTTATAACGTTTCCATTTCCATCATCAAAAGACCAAGTAATACTATGTTCTCCTTGAATAGTATAGGTTAATGCATCTGTGGTTGTTCCTGTAATTACCCCAGAACAATTGTCTGTTATTGTGGGTATGTTTGTAATTGTTACTGCACATTCTCCTGTAATATCTACTAAAACAGGAACTACTGGTGCAGTTTCATCTTTTACAATTACTTTTTGTGTTGCTATAGACGAGTTTCTATTAGCGTCAGTAAAAACCCAAGTAATGGTATATTCTCCTTGTTCTGAATAGGTTAATGGGTCTTTTGTAGCACCCAAAATTGTTGCTCCACTACAACCATCTGTAGTTGTTGGTATGTCTGTAACTGTTACAGAACAAGCTCCAACAACATCATTTAAAATAGGCGTTGTTGGCCCAAGTGTATCAGAAACAATTACTTTTTGGGTTTCTGTAGCTACATTTCCTTTTTCATCAGTAAAAGTCCAAGTAATTGTAAATTCGCCTTGATCTGTATAAATTAATGGATCTGAAGTTGTCCCTGTAATAATACCACTACAATTGTCTGTTGCTGTTGGTAAATTTGTAATGGTTACAGAACATGCTCCAGTTACGTCTGATAAAACAGGTGTTACAGGTGCAGTTGTATCTTCTACAATTACTTTTTGAGTAGTTGTGGCACTATTTCCTTTTTGATCTGTAAAAGTCCAATTTATTGTATATTCTCCTTGATTATTGTAAGTTAAAGCATCTGTAGTTGTACCTGTAATCATACCACTACAATTGTCTATTGTTGTTGGAATATCTGTAACTGTAACAGCACATTGCCCAACAATATTTGGTAAAGTAGGTATTATTGGTGCTTTTGTATCTCTAACAATTACATTTTGTATAGTTGTAGAAATATTTCCATTTCCATCATCAAAAACCCAATTTATAACATAGGTTCCTTCTGAATTGTAATTTAATGGATCTGTAGTAGAACCTGTAATAGTACCAGCACAATTGTCTGTTGTGGTTGGTAAACTTGTAATATTAACTTCACACTCTCCTGTAAGATCTGGTAAAGCAGGAATTATTGGCGCATTTGTATCTTTTAAAATTACTTTTTGTAAAGATTGTAAAATGGTTCCATCACCAAGATCAAAACTCCAAGTTATGGTATAATTACCTTCTTGTGTATAATTTAAAGGATCTGTTGTTGTACCAATAATGGTTGGTTTACAAAGTGTTGCATCTATTTGAGGAATTGCAATATTGGCAACTTCACACTCTTCTACAATATCTTCTAAAACTGGTGCAGTAGGCACAAAAGTGTTATCTACAGTTATTTTTTGAGTAGCAGTAGTTGCATTTCCATTGCCATCACTAAACGTCCAATTTATAGTATATGTTCCTGGAATTGTATAGGTTAACGGATTTATAGTTGTTCCTGTAATTACACCTTTACAATTATCTGTTGTAGTTGGTAAATCTGTAATAATTACAGCACATTCGTTAGTAATATCTTCTAAAACTGGTGTAATTGGTGCAATTGTATCTTTTATATTGATGTTTTGTTGCACTGTAACTCGATTTCCGTTATCATCCTCAAAAACCCAATTTACAATATGGTTTCCTTGTGTATTGTATGTTAAAGAATCTGAAGTGGTTGCTGTAATTGTACCTGTGCAATTGTCTGTGGTGGTTGGAATGTTTGTGATGGTTACTGAACACTCATCAGAAATATCATTGATAACAGGAATTATAGGGTCTGTAAAATCATTAATAATTACTTTTTGTATGGCTACAGATGTGTTTCCATTTCCATCATCAAAAACCCAATTTATTTCGTGGGTTCCTTGTGTGGAATAACTTAAAGGATCTGTGGTAGTTCCTGTAATTACACCTCCACAATTGTCTGTGGTGGTTGGTATTGTTGTTACTGTTGCAGAACATTCGTCTACAACATCAGGCAAAATAGGAATTGTTGGTGCAATTGTATCTTTTACAATTACTTTTTGTGGTGCAGTTACTATGTTTCCTTTTCCATCATCAAAAGACCAAGTTATGGTATACTCTCCTTGAGTAGGATACCCTAAAACATCTGTTGTGGTTCCTGTAATGGTTTCTCCACAACTATCTGTTGTGGTAGGTTTTGTTAAAATTATAGCATTACACTCTGCAACAATATCAGCTAAAACAGGAATTGTTGGTGGAGTATTATTGCTAATAATTACTCTTTGTGTTGCTGTAGATAAATTTTGTGAAAAATCTTGAAAAACCCAAGTTACGATATATGTTCCTGCCTCAGAATAAGAAAAAGCGCCTGTTGTAAAACCTGTAATTACACCATCACAATTGTCTATTGCTGTGGGTTGTTGGGTTAAATTTACAGTACAATCGCTAGTAATATCTGGTAAAACTGGTACAACTGGTGGTGTTGTATCTTTTATGATAATTCTTTGTTGTGCTGTTGTGCTGTTTCCATTTCCATCATCAAAAGTCCAATTTACAAGATAAGTTCCTTGAAAAGAATAGGATAAAGCATCTGTTGTAGTTCCTGTAATTACACCTTTACAATTGTCTGTTGTTGTTGGTATATTAGCAATTGTAACAGCACATTCTGCATTAACATCTGCTAAAACTGGAGTTACTGGTGCAGTTGTATCTTTTATGATTACTTTTTGATTGGATTGTAAAATAGTTCCATTTCCATAATCGAAATTCCAAACAATTGTATATTCTCCTTGTTGATTATAGCTTAAAGTATCTGTAGTAGTTGCTGTTATTTTTGCTGAACATCCATTAGCATCAGCTTGTGGAATATCTGTAATAGTAATACCACATTCTGCAACAATATCTACTAAAAGAGGTGCAGTTGGTGTAAAATTATTATCTATAATTACATTTTGAGAGGCATTGGTTGTATTTCCATTTCCATCATCAAAAACCCAATTTACTACATAAGTACCTTCTGCATCATAAAAAACAGGATCTGTGGTTGTTGCTGTTACAGTATTTACACAATTATCTGTTGTTTTGGGAACTATTAAATTTACACTACACTGAGCTTGTACATCAGGTAAGGTAACTGCTGTTGGTGCAGTTGTATCTGTAATGGTTATTTTTTGAGGAACAGTTAAAACGTTTCCATTATTGTCATCAAAATTCCAATTTACAGTATACACACCAGCTTTATTGTATGTTAAAGGATCTGTTGTGGTTCCTAAAACATTGCCTGCACAAAAATCGAAAGCTGTAGGTATATTTGTAATGGTATATGAACATTCTGCTGTAACATCATTTACAAAAGCACCTTCTGGAGGTAAAGGATCGTCTACGATTACTTTTTGTTTGGATTGTAAAACGGTTCCATTTCCGTAATCAAAATTCCAAGTAATTTCATATTCTCCTTGATCTGGATAACTTAAGGGATCTGTGGTAGTTCCTAAAATTTCTCCATTAATATATTCTGTTCTTGGTGGTTCAAATACAAAATAACCACAATCTTGACCCACATCTCTTAAAACTGGTGCAGTTGGGGTAGCACTAAAAATAGATACTTTTTGAGTAGCATTATTTCCATTTCCGTTTTTATCTGCAAAAAACCAATTTACAAAATAGACCCCTTCTTGGTTGTACACCAAAGGAGAATTTGTGGTACCTACCAAAACCTCTCCACAATTATCTACTGTGGTTGGTGGTACTAAAGTTACACTTCCAATTGCCCTAACATCATCTAAAACTGGAGAAACTGGAGCTGTAAAATCTTGTACTGTAACTTTTTGAGGTAACGTAACTGAGTTTCCATTACCATCATCTAAAGTCCAATTTACTGTATAAATACCAGCTTTGTCATAAAAAATCGGGTCTGTTGTAGTTGCTGTTATAACCCCTGCACAATTGTCTTGTCTTTTAGGTGCTTCTAAAGTGATTGCGCATTCTGCTGTAGCATCTAAAATACCAAAAGGTGGTAAAAAAGTATCTTTTATAATAATTTTTTGAGGTACAGTTGTTGTGTTTCCAGCTTCATCTGTAAAATCCCAATTTAAAATATATTCTCCTTGTTCTGAATAAGTTAAAGGATCTTTGGTGGTTCCTATAATTTCGCCAGAAACTGCATCTGTTGTTTTAGGAATAGCTTGTACGTCTGTAACTGTAACAGAACATTCTGCAGTAATGTCTGGTAAAGTAATGGCTACAGGTGGTGTTTTTTCTAAGAAAAAAGATTGTACTTCTTGCTTTAAAATTGGGTTACCTGCTGCATCACTAATATCTGAATCTTCTTTTATTTTTATAAAAATACTTCCAGCTTTTGTTATAATCTTAGAAATATCGATTCTATAAGTATTGTTTGCAATTAAATTTACTTGAGATGCTATAAAATATTCTTGTGTTAAAGTACCTGTTAATTCAAAATCTAAAATACCCATATTTATTAAAGGCTCACTAAATGTGATTTCGAAATATTCTGAATTACTATCTTGTTTTAATTCTAAATTGGTAATAATTGGAGGTGTTTCATCATTTGTAAATGTGAGTCCTCCTTGTGCTAAAACTGCAACATCATCTACATCAAAAACTGCGTTATCTTTTAGTTTAATGGTAAAATTACCTTCTGCAATTGGTAATAATTCTGCTTCATAATTTCTCTCATCTATTCTAGTTAATTTAGAAACTACCGAGTTTGTCGTTTCAAAAACATCTACATCAAAATCGTTTACAGGGTTTACAAAAAAGACACCCACTTTTTTAATAATGTTGTCTTGTGGCGTAGAATTATCTTTTAAAATTGAGCTGGTTAATCCATCAATTTTAGCAATAGCAACATTAATGGTATAGTTTTCTACTCGCTTTTCATCTTGAGAAAGTACACTATAAATTACTGGATTTGTAAAATCTTTTTGAGTACGATTTACAGGAATTTGTTTGGTAGTTCCTAAAAAAACGTGGCCTTCAAATAACGCTCTAAATGAAGGTGTTAAATTCGTAATATCTGTACCTTTTGGTAATAAAAAATCGAAAGTATCTATAGTATTGCTAGAGGTGTTATTTGCACTTTTGTATCTGGTTTTTCTTTTGGCTCTTAATCCACTAAATTCAAAATCGTTTAAAACAGCTTGATTATTAAGTTGTACTTCTGAAAGCATAAAAGACTGAAAAACACTACCAACATTAGCATCAATATTAAAAGTTGAAGTTTGAATAGCATCAAAAACTGTATTTAAACTTGGACTACTACTGTAAAATTTAAAGTTGATGTTTTCTCCATTTCTATTGGCATACACTGTTAAATAAGACACGTATTTGTCTGATGATGGTATATAAGTAATATCTCCAACCCCTCTAAGTTCTCCGTTTACAAATGCTGCAACTTTATCGTTAACACCTGTTAAGTTTTTATTAGTTCCAAATAAATTTACTGAGGTTGTATAAGTGGCGCTAAATTGATAATTAGATGGATTTACAGACCAATTAGGACTTTGTGAAAAACCTTTTGTGGAAAAAGCACTTATAAAAAAAAGTACTAACAGTGCTGAAATTTTAGTTTTCATATTAGTAATTTTTATAAGTTGATGGTCTTAAAGGATTTCCTAAAAAATCTTTAATGTTGTTTGTACTTTTTAAACGTACAGAAAGTATGCCTTGAAAAGTTGCGATATTACCAACAGTTATGGTGTAGGTAGTATCGTTTTCTTTTTGCAAGCTTAATGTTGCTCCAGGTATGGTTTCAAAATCGGATACTGAAACTCCTGTAACCAATTCGTTAAAAGTGGCTGTAAATGCAACATCTGTAGAATTTGAGCCAGAAACCCCTGGTTTTCTTAATAGCGAAACCAAATAAGGTGACTGAGAATCTAAAGTAAACACCAATTTATTTGTAGTTCTATTTCCTTTATTTGCTAGAGTAGCTACTTTATTTTCTGGCAATTGTATCGAAAAACCTCCTTGAGATAAGGCTACTAAATTCAAATTGTAGGTATTTGTATTTACCTTAGTAATGGTTTGTAAAACTGCGTTTTCTAATGTAAAATCTTCTCTTTTTACACTAATAACTTCTTGACTAAGTACCAACTGTACAGTTACCAATCTGTTTGTGCTAATGGTATTTGCGCTTGTAATTAATGTAGCTGTAAAATTTGGCACAATTACAATAACCTCTACAGTTACGTTAAGTGTATATTCTTTTAAAACTGCTTCATCTTCAGAAACCACTTGATATTTAATTGTTCTTGTAAAATTATTGTTATTGCTATTGGCTGCTAATTTTACATTATTTAAAAATACTTTTGCACCTGCACTGGTTATAAATTTTGCTGTTAAATTTCTTGCATCTGTTTCTGGAGGCAATAAAACATCTATGGTGTTTGCAGTAATTGAAATGGATTTTGCTTGAAGACCATCAAAAGAAAAACCAGTTACCAAAGCCTGATTGTTTAAAGAAGGACTTGCCAAACTTAAGGTTTGAAATGCACTACCCACATTACCATCAATACTAAAATTAACCGTTTTTGCAATATCTACAACAACATCGTTTGTACTATTGTAAATTTTAAAGTTGATGACTTCTCTATTGGTGTTGGCATACACAGTAATATAAGACACATACTTGTCTAACCTAGCAATATAAGTTACACCTGCAACACCTCTAACTTCGCCGTTAATAAAGGCAGCAACCTTATCATTGGGGGATGATAAAGTTGTACCATTTATATTTAAAGACGTTGTAAACGTCATACTAAATTGATAGTTGCTTGGGTTTAAGCTCCAATTTGGATCTTGTGCAAAACCCTTAGTTATAAAAAAACTAAGAAAAAGGATTCCGAATAAATTTTTCATCAGTTTATTCTTTTATCATTTTCTTAATAACAGATTTACCAGCAGTGTCTGTTAAGCGAATTAGATAGATGCCTTTTGCTAAATTAGCTGTATTTATTGTTGTTTTTTGATTGAAACCTTTTGTCTTTGAAATTAAAGAAACACCAATCGTATTAAATATTTCTACTTTAGAAATTCTAGTATTTTCTCTAGATAAATCGATAGTTATTTCGCTGGTAAAAGGATTTGGATACAAAACTGCATCATTTAAAAGTAAACTTTCTGTAGATAAAGAACTTGTAGTCAATTTTAGCGGATTTTTTAGATCGCCCATGACTAAGTTATCTATAAACATAAAGTTTTTATTGATGTCTATTTGCTCTGTATCGTTTGCTAAAACAAATTTTAAAAGTTCTGTTGTATTACTAAAAGCGGTAATAAAACTGATTTTTTTATCGTTTAAATCTACAATATCAGCAGATCCTCTTAATACGTTATCGCCATCAAAAACCAGTACTTTCGTAAAGTTTTCATCAGCAATAACCTCTGCAACAATATTCATATTACTACTGTATTGTGCAAAATCATTTGTGTTTGTTTTTGATGCAACCTGCTTTACAACTGTTTTTAACAACACGTTTGCGTCAGGATAATTAAAAGTTTGCGTTTCTGCTGAGTTTAACATATATCCTCTTCCAGATTGTAGGTAGCTTAGTGTACCACTCCAACCAGAAGTTGCATCGTAAATTGCAAAGTTAAATTGATCTTTAATTACATCTCCATCTGTAGCTTGGTAAAAAGCTAAGGCTTCTTCTACATCAATATCTCTCTGCACAGGAAAAGGTTACTCGTTCCATTGGTAAGTATTCCCACTTGGACTTACAGATTTTCCATCGATATTAATATCAAAATCTGCAGCTTTGGTTTCTGTG
>JBGCFX010000134.1:0-13087 GCA_045110395.1 Polaribacter sp. | reverse complement strand
TTCCATCCCAACTTTACCCAAATAATAAGAAGTCATAATATGACCCATTTTATCCATCTGTTTCCAGTCGCTATTATCATTTTTAAAGTGAAAACTAGAACGTGGAAAATCTTTGTACCAAAGTTCATTTAATGCAATTAATGCACCACCAGCCAAAACACTTTCAGTTAGTATAATTGTATTTCTTCGTTTTTTGTTAAGTGTATCAGATTTTTTTAAAAAGGAAGAGTTTTGAGCACATAAAGAAAAGCTGCAAAAGAAAATTATAAAAAAAGTAAGTATTTTTCTATGTTTCAAAATTAAATTTTAGTTTTACCTTCCAACTTCCAACTTCCAACTTCCAACTATTACCTATTAATTCGCTGTTTATTTAACCATTTATGATATTTAGCAGCATTTCTGTTATGTTGCGTAAGAGATTTAGCAAAAGAGTGAAAACCTAATTTATCAACATTTACACACATATAGTAATAGTTATGTTTTTGTGCGTTTAAAACACCATCTATAGCAGAAATATCTGGCATTGCAATTAATGTTGGAGGCAAGCCCCTATTTTTATAAGTATTGTAAGGCGAATTTATTTCCAAATCTGCTGTTAATACTCTTTTTACAACGTAATCTTGCCCTTTTACTTCTTTTACACAATAGATAATTGTTGGATCTGCTTGCAAAGGCATTCCTTTTTTTAATCTATTTAAGTACAAACCAGCAACAATGGGTCTTTCTACATTTTGTGCAGTTTCTTTTTGCACAATTGATGCTAAGGTAATTACTTCATCTTTAGATAAATTTAAAGCAGCAGCCTTTTTCAGTCTGTTTTCATTCCAAAAACGCTTATAAGAAACTAGCATTTTTGTTCTGAATTTCTCTGGAGAAACTGTCCAATAAAATTCATATGTATTAGGTGTAAAAATTTGTAATACAGATTTTTTTGTCAAGTTGTTTTTTGATAAAAATTCTTTATCAGTAAAAGAAGTGAATAAAGAAATAGAATCTGCTTCTATTTGTTGAGCAAGTCTGCCAACTAATTTTTCTAAAGTATCTTGGTTGTTAAAAGCTATTTTTAAGGGTGTTTGTCTTCCACTTCTAAGCATATTTATAACGTCGTTGTTAGACATTCCTTCTTTTAAAATGTATCTACCCGTTTTTGGTTTAGAAAAATCTTTTTTTGCAGCTACCCAAAGAAAAGTATTTGGGTTTTTAGAAAAATCTGCTATTCTATTTTTAATATCAACCAAACTATCAGAACTATTTACAAACAGAACAGTTTCTTTTGTAATTGCTTTTCCAAATATTTTTTGATAGTAGTTATAGCCTAAAATACCTCCTAATAGTATAAAAAAAAGAAGTACATAAATTGTTTTTTTGCCCAATGAAAATAAATTTAATGAATTACAAAATTACTCTTTTATCAGTTGAAATAAAACTTCATCTTTAAAATTTCCTGAAGATAAAATCCAATCTTTTTTAATTCCGATTTTTTTGAAGTTTTGTTTTGTGAAAAGTGATATACTTTTTTCATTATCAGAAGTAATATTTGCATATAGTTGATGCAGATTTAAAGCAGTAAAACAATAGTTGATCAACAATGACAAAGCTTCTGAAGCAAAGCCTTTTTGTTGATAATCAGGGTGAATTAAAATACCAATTCCTGCTCTTTTATGTTGTGGGTTAAAATCAAACAAATCTATCATCCCAACTTGTTTTTTTGTTGATTTTTCTTCAACTAATAGACGTAATTGCTTGGCTTCAAAAATATCTAAATGTGCATTTTCTAAATATTGTTTCAAAATAAATTTAGAAAACGGAGCTTGAGTATGACTCACTTCCCAAAAAGAGTCATTATTTTCTACTTGATATAAGAAATCTAAATCTTCTGGTTCTAATGCTCTTAGATTTATTTTACTTCCTACTAACAAATTAGTTATCATATTTATATGTAAGCATTTATATTTAGATGGTAAATATCTTATTATTTTTACTTTTTAATTAAACTTTTTGTAAAAAACTCAGTCTAACAACTTTGTAAGATGTTGAATTTACGATTTTTTCAATTTTCAAAAACACAAACCAACTACTTAAAACTTCAAATATAAAATTTATGAAACTATTAAAAATAGTATTCTTTTTCTTTTTTTTTACATCAACAATTTTAAGTCAGCAACAATCTCCAAACATATTATTAATTATTGCAGATGATTTAGGTATTGATTCTACTCCTGGATTTGGAATAACAGAAGATTTACCTGTTACACCCACTTTAGATTCTTTTAGAGAAAAAGGAGTTTCTTTTACAAATTGTTGGGCAACTCCACAATGTTCGCCAACTCGAGCAGCAATTATGAGTGGTAAATATGGTATTAAAACCGGTGTCATGAGACCGCCTTTAATTTTAGATACTAGCCACACTTCTTTATTTACAAAAATTAAAGATCAAAGTAGTACAGATTATAGTATGGCTGTTATTGGAAAATGGCATATAGGAGGTAATAGTAGCAGCAATTTTAGTCATCCAAAGAATTCTGGAATTCCTTATTATGAAGGGGTTTTTACAGCACAAGTTGATGATTATTATAAATGGAACAAACTTAATAATGAAGGAGAAGAAGAGGAGGTTAACGAGTACATCACCAAGCATTTAACAGATAGCGCTATTTCTTGGGTAGGCAATCAAACAAAACCTTGGTTTTTGTGGTTATCTCATATTGCACCTCACACACCTTTTCAAACTCCACCAGCAGGAACTTACACAACAACTCCAAATAATGATAGAAATACTTATTTATCTATGGTTGAAAATATGGACTATGAAATCAATAGGTTGATTAATAGTATGGACGAAAAAACATTAGAGAATACAGTAATTATTTTTATTGGAGATAATGGAACTCCTGGAAGAACAAATACTTATTGGCCAAGTGGTCATGCAAAATCTTCCTTATATGAAGGAGGAATTAGAGTGCCAATGATTATTACAGGAAAATCTGTAGAAAGAGTGAACGAGGTGGAAACAAGTTTAGTGCAAGCAACAGATTTGCACGCCACAATTTTAGAGTTAGCAGGTATACAATTATTGGGCGGAACAGAAAATAGTTTAAGTTTAAAACCATCCTTATCATCTCAAAACCAAATAAAAAGACAAATTATTTATTCGGATTATGAGAGTAATGAAACAGAATTTTGGGCAACAAGAAATGCTACTTATAAATTAATTGAAGATGAAAATGGGAATGAAGAGTTTTATAATATTGTTGAAGATATTAAGGAACAAAATAATCTAATTGGTAATTTAACCACTGAGCAAGAAACTATAAAAACAATGCTAAAACAAGAAGCGCAAACCATAAGAACAAATTGGTCTTGTAATGATGGTATTAAAAATGGAAACGAAACTACAATAGACGATTGTAACAATACTTGTGGAGATACAGATGTATTGAGTTATGATAATATTGCTTGTACTTATGCACCAACAAGTCCTAGTATTTATTACGAATTTACAGAAGAAAACGAAAGAGTTGTGTATTCTAATAATTACCCCAATCATAATTTTTCTTATGTTTCACCTAGAATTCCAGAACCTTATTATAGAACTTATAAACTTGATTTAAAACCTAAATTATCTGGAACCACAACAAGCTTAACAAGAACAAATGGAAGACCTGTAAACTTTTTCGGAATTAGTTTAAATGGTGTTTATATGATGCCAGCTCCAGCAACTCCATTTATTTTTGAAGATAAAAATACTGGTCAATATAATTGGGATTGGGTTTTTGAACCTACTACTAATATTGGAGATGGTAGAGATTTTGTTGCATTAGATTGTGCTTCTGCACACGTAAATCCTAATTCAGGCTATCATTACCATGGAAATATGTCTGGATATGTAGAAGAATTAAAAACTGGTATTTCTACAACCAAAACTACACCAGATAAATTATTACAAGTAGGTTGGGCAGGAGATGGTTTTCCTATTTTGTACAGATTTGGCCCAGACAAAGATGATAACATAAAAGAAATGCAACCAAGTTTTCAACTAAAAAGCGGTTTAAGACCTGGAGATGGTATTAGTGCACCTTGTGGATCTTATTCTGGAAAATATACGAACGATTTTGAGTATATTCCTGGAAAAGGAGATTTAGATGACTGTAATGGAATCGAAGCTTCTGTAACTTTAACAACAGCTCAAGGAGAAGAAACCTTTGAATATTATTATGTGGTAACACAAAATTTTCCACAAATTTCTAGATGTATGAAAGGGAATTTTAATAATAGTTTTGTAAGCAGTGCAGGAGCGTTAAATGATGTTGATAGAGATTCTGACGGATTTGTAAGTGCTTATGATTGTGATGATAATAATGCCAATATCAATCCTTTTGCAACAGACAATCCAGCTACAACAATAGACGAAAGTTGTGGGGCTACTTTAGGCACTTCAGAATTAAGTTTAGAAGAATTAGGTTATTATGTAAATTCAAACCCCAATAAAGGAAATTTTTCTGTTATTTCAACTACTTTAGAAAAATATCAAGTAGGTGTCTTTTCTTTAACAGGACAATCAATTCATCAAAAATCGGGTGTTGGTGTTTTAGAGTTTAATAAAATAAAAGCTTCTGGAATATATCTTTTAAGAATAGCAAAAGAAGGCAAAGTATTAGGAACCATCAAAGTAATTGTAGAATGAGAATTTTAATAATAACATTAATAACTTTTTTTAATATTACTATTATTTCTAATACACATGATGCTATTTCTGCTACTTTTAATGTGATTGAAAAAGGACACGTTTTAATGTTAGAAATTGAGTTTGATAAGTTTGATTATTTAAAATTAAGTATAATTGATAATAACAAAGTAACTAAAGAAGATTTTAGTAAATACCTAAAAAAAACTACTAGTTGGGAGATAGATGGAGAAAAATTAATACCCAAAATTTTAAGTATAAAATCGCAAAGAGAACACACCAAGGTAATTTGTTTTTTATCTAAATCGAAAAAGAACATTAAAACAGTAAAGGTTAAAAATGAATTTTTAATAAATGTTAAAGATCATTCTAATATTATAAAGTTAGATTTGAATGATAGTTTTAAAGACTTTAGATTACATAAATACAGACGAGAATTAAAGGTAGATTATACTATAAAATAGAATTAAACTTATATTGCAATACTACCACTAAAAACAAATTGAGCTGGGCCTTGTAAATATACATTTTTATAGATACCATTTTCTTCTGTAAAAGAAACTTCTAAATTCCCACCTTCTACAGGTAAAGAAATTAAATTTGCATTCGTTTTTTTAGTTTTATGCATAGCAATTGCAACAGCAGTAACTCCTGTGCCACAAGCTAAAGTTTCATTTTCTACACCTTTTTCATAGGTTCTAACTCTAAAGGTGGTGTTATTTATTTGTTGCACAAAATTTACATTACTTCCTGGAGCATCATAAGAATTTCTGATCTCTTTTCCTTTTTTAAAAACGGGAAAATTGTCTAAATTATCTACTAATTCAACATGATGTTGTGTTCCTGTATACGCAAATACAGAATTTTCTTGAATTTTAATTTTATCAACATCTATCATTTTAAGAGAAACAATTCCGTTTTCAATCTCTGCAAAATGCGGTCCATCAACAGCAATAAAATTGGTTTTAGAATCGATAATATTCAGACTTTTAGCAAAAGCAACAGCACATCTTCCACCATTTCCACAAAAGGTTTGAGTGCCATCAGCGTTAAAATAAATCATTTTAAAATCATACTCATTGTCATTTTCAATCAAAATAACACCATCAGCACCTATACCAAAATGTCTGTCACATAATTCTGAAATTATGTCAGTTTTTTCTTTTGGAAAAGTTTTTGCTCTGTTATCAATCATTACAAAATCGTTTCCTGTTCCTTGATATTTATAAAACTCTAAATTCATTAGCACAAAGATAAGTATTAAATGACTAAAAACGGATTGTTAAAAACGGGTTAAAGTCAGTTAAAATGAAGTTAAACAGATTTTTGGAAAATGTTAAAATTGTATATTTGAGTTATTAAAAATTAAAATTATGAAGAAATTTTTTGGATTTTTAGGAATGGCAATTTTAGGTGGCGCTCTTACTTTAGGAGGTTACAAAATGCTATTTAACGAACAAACAATTGTTGAAAACAAAACTTTAGAACCTATTAAAACGGTTCAAACAAACTTTAATCCCACTTTTAAAAGTGATGAAGCTGTTGCAAATTCTATCGATTTTACTTTGGCTGCAGAAAGGTCTATACATTCTGTTGTGCACGTAAAAAATACAGCAATTAGAACACAAACAAATCCTTTAGATGTGTTTTTTGGTAGAGGTGATGGAAAAAGAGAGTATAAACAAGTGGGTACAGGAAGTGGTGTTATCATTTCTCAAGATGGTTATATTGTTACTAATAATCACGTAATTGATGATGCATCAGAAATAGAAATCACTCTAAATAATAGAAAAAAATACAAAGCAGAATTAATTGGTGCAGATAAAGAAAATGACATTGCACTTTTAAAAATAGATGCAGATTTAGATTTGCCATATATTCCGTTTGCAAATTCTGATAATATAAAAGTAGGAGAGTGGGTTTTGGCAGTTGGGAATCCTTATAATTTAACATCTACAGTAACTGCAGGTATTGTAAGTGCAAAAGGTAGAGATTTAGAAGGTAATTCTGCTATTGATTCATTTATTCAAACAGATGCTGCAGTAAATCCAGGAAATAGTGGAGGGGCTTTGGTAAATACACGTGGTGAATTGGTGGGAATTAACACTGCAATTTCATCAAAAACGGGTTCTTTTATAGGCTATTCTTTTGCAGTACCATCTAACATTGCTAAAAAAATTGTAGATGATTTATTAGAGTTTGGTGTTGTGCAAGAAGCTTTAATTGGTTTTGTACCATATCAAGACAAAGAAGGAATCGTAGATGGTGTAAAAATTTCAAGGATTGAAGGTGATGGAGAAGCAAAAAAATCTGGTTTAAGAGAAGGAGATATTATTAAAAAAGTGAACAATGTAAAAATTTCTAAATTTTCTGAATTAAGAGGACAATTAACAGCCAAAAGACCAGGAGATTTTGTTGATATTACTGTAGATAGAGATGGAGAATTAATTACAAAGAATGTAAAATTAAGTAAAAGAGATACTTTTCTGTCAAGAAATTTGAACATCCTTTTAAAAGATTTAACAAAGAAAGAACAAAAGAAATACGGAATTTCTGGTGGTGCAAAAATAAGTGAAAACGGAAATAAAAACTTAATTTATTATGGTGTAAAAGAGGGGTTTATCATTACTAAAATAAATAAAAAACCTGTAAGAAATGCTTCTGAAGCAGCCAAAACTATAGATGCTTCTTATGGGGCAGGAAGTCCTATTTACATAGAGGTAATTAACTTAGAAGGAGAAAGAGAACGTTACGCTTTTAGATAGTATAAATTAAAATAATATGTACAAACCTGTTAGATTTTATAAATCTGACAGGTTTTTTTATTTTCAAAAATATCCAAGTTTATTCCTAAAATTCCTAACAAAAGTATCTCAATAATTTATTTACGAAAATTTTACGAAATCGATTTCGTATATCTAAAAAAAGAAATACTTTTGCAAAAATTTTAAACAAGTTACATAACTATGTCAACAATCTTAAATTACGAGGAAGAAGTTTTATTACAAGCTCAAAATAGAAGAGCTACAGTAGAATTTATCAACATTGTAAATGATTTATGGTATGATAAATCTATAGAATTAGTACTTTTTAGAAATCCTTTAGTAGATAAAAGAGCAAGTGAAGTTTTAAACTTAATAAACTATGCAAAAGAGTTTGTTAGCAAACCAATTTCTATACAAGATGCTTTAGAAATAGCGAAAGCAATTCAGCAAATAGAGTTGCCATCATCAAAATTAGATATTGGTAAATTAGCCTATGAATGTCACTTAAACCCAAAAGGTTGTGAAGACAAAATTGCTTTTGTAAAGCACAAATTAAAAGGCGCTACAGAATCTAAAGATATTCAACCAAAAGATGTAGTTTTATATGGTTTTGGTAGAATTGGGCGTTTATTGGCAAGAGAATTAATGTCTAAAATGGGTAAAGGTTCTCAATTACGTTTAAGAGCAATTGTAACTCGTGGCGAAATTAACCAAACAGTTTTAGAAAAAAGAGCCTCTTTATTAAGCATAGATTCTGTGCATGGAGATTTTTTAGGAACTGTAGAAACAGATGTAGAAAATGATGCTTTAATCATAAACGGAACAACAGTTTGTATGATTTCTGCCAACAAACCAGAAGATATAGATTACACAAAATACGGAATTAAAGACGCCTTAATTATAGACAATACTGGCGCTTTTAGAGACGATGTAGAATTAAGTAGACATTTAAAAGCAAAAGGAGCAAGTAAAGTTTTATTAACTGCACCAGGAAAAGGAATACCAAATATTGTGCATGGAGTAAATCATAAAAAGCACAATCCAGATACTGTAGATATTTTTTCTGCAGCATCATGTACAACCAATGCAATTACACCAGTTTTAAAAGTCTTAGAAGACAATTTCGGTATTAAAAAAGGACATTTAGAAACCATTCACGCTTATACAAACGATCAAAATTTGGTAGATAATATGCACAGTAAATACAGAAGAGGTAGAGCTGCAGCATTAAATATGGTTATTACAGAAACTGGTGCAGGTGCAGCTGTTGCAAAAGCAATTCCTGCTTTAGAAGGCAAATTAACTTCTAATGCAATTCGTGTTCCTGTGCCAAATGGATCTTTAGCAATTTTAAACTTACAATTAGGTACAATTGTTACTAAAGAACGTATCAATTCAATTCTAAAAAAATACGCATTAGAAGGTGATTTGGTAGAGCAAATTAAATATTCTATAGATAATGAGTTGGTTTCTGCAGATATTATTGGCATGACTGCACCTTCAATTTTCGATAGTAAAGCTACAATTGTAGATGACGAAACTATTGTTGTTTACGTTTGGTATGACAACGAATATGGGTATTCTCATCAAGTAATGCGTTTGGCAAAACACATCGCAAAAGTAAGAAGGTTTACCTATTATTAAAATACTCTTAGTGCAAATTCATTCAATTTTTGTTGAATGTAGAAACCCGAAACATTTTTGTTTCGGGTTTTATTTTATTAGAAGCTATTTCCAGCTTTTCGCACTCGCTTTTTTGTCTGAAAAAGACAAAAAGAGCTCAGACAAATGCTATAATCTGGGCTAGACTTGTTTGCTAATTTTCAGCCAATTCAATATGTTTTTTTGCATTTGTAGGTGCGAATTTTGTGTATAATAAAACCAATAATGCAGAAATTGAAATATAAAACCAACCAACTGTAGTTCCAAAATACACATTAATTATCCAACCTTGTATACTATAAAAAATGGTACATAAAAAAAGATTAAAACTAAATCTAAAAGTATCTATAAATTCAATTTCATCAATTTTTTTCGAGGCTTTTTTCCAAAATAAAAACGGAATTATACTATTTATAATAATTAGATAGAGCAGAGGTTTTAAGTAGTTTTTTTCAGGGTTTTTCTTTTCAGGAAATTCATTATTAAGAATCATCTTATTTACTTTATCAACTTCAGTAAAATCTACTTGTGTATCATTTAATTTCTGTAAAGTAGCTTCGTAATTTTCATCATTATGTATGTGAACACTTAATTTTTTTAGTTGTTCAGTAACTTTTGCTTTTAAAATATTTATAGATTTTGCAGGTGTATTCTCATTAAAAATTACTTTTGTAGCAATTGGTTTTCCATAATTTATAGCCACTTTTGCAGGGTATTCAGAAGCATGTTGATAGGTAATACCAACTGGAATAACCGTAATTTCTAAATCTGGGTATTTTTCTAAAGCCCCAGAAATAATTCTTGTAAATCCTTTACTTAAAGGCCTAATAGTTCTATTTTTATGATTACTACCTTCTGGGAAAATCATTAAAGTTTCTCCTTTTTTTAAGATATTATAACATTTTTCAAAAATTTCTTGGTTGTTAGCTAGTTGCTGAATTCCGTCTCTAATTCTGTAAATTGGCATTAAATACAAAGACTCTAAAATCTTTTTTACCAAAGGATTTTTAAATGAGGCAGCTCTAACTAAAAAATGATTTTGTCTACTATTAGTAGTAGTTACATATAAAGGATCTACCAATCCATTTGGATGATTTACAGCAAACAAAACTGCGCCTTTTTTAGGAATGTTTTTTCTACCAGAAACTTTTATTTTTTTGCTATAAAAAAACAAACCTAATTTTACGTAACTCCAAACAAGTGTAAACCAAATCTTTTGAATCATAAATTAGAATTATATAATGCTACTTTTATTTTTTTCATTTTCAGAATATTTAATTCGTGAATTCTTGGCATAAATTAAAATTAAATATTTTTTTTACGCCCCCAATAAGTAGCCAAAGCCATACCAGAAAAGACATCCCAAATCCCCCAAAAAGCAGCTAATAAAGCCATACCACCTAAACCTTCAAAAAAACCAAAAATAAGCAATAAACCCAAACCACCATTTTGTATACCTGTTTCCATAGCAATGGTTTTACAATCTTTTTTATTCAATTTAAAAGATTTTGCAGTGTAAAACCCTAAAATAAAAGCAAATATATTATGAAAAATCACCAAAAATAAAACATGGTGAATATGATTGACAAACACATCTAAATTTTGTGAAAATGCAATAAAAATTAATGCAATAAAAACTAACATAGAAAGTGGTTTCAATACTTTTTCTATTTTATTAGCCATTTCTGAGTGGTAATGTTTTATGAGCATTCCTAAAATTAAGGGGATTCCTAAAATTAAGGAAACAAGTTTAAATAAATCAAAAGGATTTAAAGACACTGTTTTTAAAATTTGGTTAGTGGGTTCATATAAACTACCCCAAAATTGCAAGTTAAAAGGCGTCATTACAATACATATTAAAGTAGCAAAAGCAGTTAAACTTACAGATAATGCTGCATTACCTCCAGCCATTTTACTAAAAAAGTTAGACACATTACCACCAGGACAAGCTGCAATCATCATCATTCCTAAAGCAAAACTTGGGTGAGGTTTTATAACTAGAATAGCTAAAAAAGTGATTGCTGGTAGTAAGAAAAACTGAGATAAAACACCTACAAAAACAATTTTAGGATTTTTAAAAAGACGTTTAAAATCGTCAACTCTAATTCCTAAAGCAACACCAAACATAATAATGGCAATGGCTATATTTAAGACCCACAAACCACTCTCATCAAAGTTTATTTTTATGTCATCTATATTTATTAGATTTTGCATTTTTTA
Source organism: Polaribacter sp. (assembly GCA_045110395.1). Classification (GTDB taxonomy): domain Bacteria; phylum Bacteroidota; class Bacteroidia; order Flavobacteriales; family Flavobacteriaceae; genus Polaribacter. The sequence goes on along the minus strand of JBGCFX010000134.1, from coordinate 1,756 downwards.
TTTCTAAGTTTCTAAGTTTCTAAGTTTCTAAGTTTCTAAGTTTCTAAGTTTAAAAAGGTTCAAAAGTTGAAATTTTTACATTTTCGCTAACAACTAACAACTAACAACTAACAACTAACAACTAACAACTAGTTCTTAAAAGCATACTCAATAATATTTGCCCCCATTTTTAGTGCTTTTTCTCTGACACTTTTTGGGTTGTTGTGTATGATTTCATCTTCCCAACCATCACTTAAATCAGTTTCATAATCGTAAAAAACGACTAATCTACCTTCATAAAAAAGACCAAAACCTTGTGCAGCTTTTTTATCATGTTCGTGTATTTTTGGCATTCCTTCAGGAAACTTAAAAGTCTGATTATAAATTGGATGATTTGCAGGAACCTCTTTAAACTCTAATTTAGGAAACACTTTCTTTATTTCTTTACGAATGAATTTGTCTAAGCCATAATTGTCTGAAATATGTAAAAATCCACCTGATATTAAATAATTTCTAAGATTATTTGCTTCATCATCAGAAAAAAGTATGTTTCCATGACCTGTCATAAATAACAGTGGAAAATTAAAAATATCTTCACTACCAACAGTTACAGTTTGCGGGTTTTTAGAAATATTGGTTTTAATGTTTGTGTTTGCAAATTCTACCAAATTAGGAATTGCAGTAGGGTTTGCATACCAATCTCCACCACCATTGTATTTTAAAATGGCAACATCTTGTGCAGAAAAAGGAATAGATAAGTAAACAAAAACTAGGAATAAAACTTGTTTCATTAATTGTTATAATAAGAATTGAAAGCAAGATAGTAAATTCATTTTTGAAGATGAAAAAACGTAAATGAAAAGTTTTATTAATAAAACCCTATTTTATTTAGAACTGCATTAAAACTTCCAGCTACAATTAGATTTAATCCAAGTACAGAAATTGCAATACCACCTATTGTTTTAAAGATTGAAACTTTTCTTTTTGCAACTATTTTAACTTGATTAATAGATATTGTTATTTTCTTGACAGGGTCTTTTTAGATATAATTATTTCTTTTTCATAATTTTTAAATATTAATAAATTGGTATTTATTGATACTGCTTTTTAATTTGTTCTACTATCTAAAGACAGGTTAAATTTACCATCAGTTACTTTTAGTTTATCTCCATTATCATTGTATAGTATACATTCAATAGTACCAATAGCTCTAGTTTCCGAAAATTCTGTAAAAATCACGGTACCATTATTTTGATTGTTTCCAGTATTGTAAAATATTATATCATTTTTGATAATCATTCCTGAATTTGTAAAATCAGATGTATTATTAAGTTTTTGTGATATTAGATTTATACCAATTTTTGGGTTTACTATATATAATTCTATTCTATATTCACCTAAACTACTTAAGTTGAAATAGTAAGGGATATTTGGGTTATTTAAATTTGTATATGACCAAGAAAAAGGTCTAATATCTCCACCATTAATACTTGTCCCAGCAGAAGGTGTGTAAAGTTTTCCATTTACGAGGCAAGAAAATGTATCGTTTCCTGTAGATTCGTTTGTATTTATGTTATTGCCTTCGCAACTAAAAAGTGTTATAGCAAAAAGTAATAATGTTGTCTTTAAAAATAGGTTTTTCATAATATTTAGTTTTAGGGATTGTATGGTTTAAAATTAGATTATAATAGTATTTTATTTGATAACTTTAGGAGTCCAGAATCTCATTAAAAGTGAGATTTGGGACTGATTTGTGAGATTTATGACTAATTTTTTT
>JBGCFX010000133.1:0-4062 GCA_045110395.1 Polaribacter sp. | reverse complement strand
ATAAAAGGAGATGAAATTACTATCGATTTTAATGTTAGTGCAAAAAAAACTGCTAAAGTTAAAAGAGAATTAGTAATGGTTGCTATAAATATTGACTCACCATCTGCTGCAGACACCGCTTTTTTAGAGAGCATTACGTATGTGCCTGACCCTAATTATACCGATTTTGATGGAATTGCTAGCTTTAAGCTTGGTAGCAATGCTCCTGAACCTTATGATGGAAAATTTGATATAGTTTGTATCATTTTAGAAGATGGTGTTGCATTACCAAATGATTATATCATAGACCCAAAAATTAAAATTAGAGCTAGAAGAGAATAGTTTTTTTAATTTATGATTAACTCTCCAATCTTTAAATTTTTTGAAAAACAAAAAGCCTATTTAATCATAGGCTTTTTTTGTTTGTGCTATATAAATGTCTATTCTCAAGACCAAAAAGAGAGCGATAGTTTAAAAAAAGTTTTTAAAGATAATACTTATGATAGGTCATTAAAATTAAGAATACTTGACGATATTACTTTTTATGAAACAGATACAGATGAAATAATTATTTACAGTAAAGAGTTAATTGCATCTGCTAAAGAAATGGATTCTATAAAATTTGTTTTTAAAGGGTACCTACAATTAGGAAATGGATATCGATTAAAAAGTGAATTAAGCAAGGCTTTAGAAAATTACTTTATTGCGTCTAAAATAGCAGTAGATATAAAATCTGTTGATAAACAAGCAGCAGTTAAAGTGGCTATTGCAGATGCATATTCTATTATGGGAGATAGTAAAAATGCAGTTGCCTATTATAGAAAAGGTATTTATTTATTTAAAAGTGACGATGAAATAAACACAGTAAGTTTGGCTTCAGCTCAATTAAATTTGGGTGATGAATATTACAACCAAAAGAAATTAGATTCAGCTCTTTATTATTTTAGTGAGTCAGGTAAATTATTTAAGAAAGCAGATTATGAAGTAGGTGTAGCCTATAACTTAGGTAATGTAGGTTTAGTATATGCAGAGAAAGGAGAAAATGAAAAAGCTGAGAATAATTTAAATGAAGCCATAAAGGTATTAACTGAAAATGAAGATTTTTACCCTATTTGTGTATATTTAAACGCAATTGCAGATGTGTATTCAGAAAAAGGATTGAATAAAAAAGCCCTACAATATGCAAACAGAAGTCTTTCTTTGGCTAAAGAATATGGCTTAAAAGAACAAATTGGTGATGGTTATTTAAAACTATCTAATTTGTATTCAAAAAGGAATCAATATAAAACTTCTTTAAATCTTTATAAAAAGCATATAGTTTACAGAGATAGTGTACAGAATTCTTTAGAAATAAAGGAGTTTGAAGTTAAAGAAAAAGAGAAAGAAAAAGAAATTGCAGTTGCAAAAAAAGAAGCCTTAATAAACATACAAAAAGAAGAAGCTAAAACCCAAAAAGTTATTGCAATTGGTATTGGAGTTGCGTTATTTTTAATAGCAATTTTTGCAATTTTCTTATTTAGAAACAACAGAGTTATTGCTAAAGAAAAAAAACGTTCTGATGGTTTGTTAAAAAACATTTTACCAGACGAAACTGCTGAAGAACTCAAAGAAAATGGAACTGTAAAAGCCAAAAGATTTGAGTCTGTTTCTGTTTTATTTACAGATTTTAAAGGATTTACTCAGTTCTCAGAAACCTTGTCACCAGAAGAATTGGTAAAAAGTATCGATTTTTATTTTTCTAAATTCGATGAGATTATAGAAGAGCATCGTTTAGAAAAAATTAAAACTGTGGGAGATGCATATATGTGTGCAGGTGGTTTGCCTTTTCCTAGCAAAGATCATGCTTATAAAATGGTTTTAGCTGCTTTAGATATAGTAGACTTTGTAAAAGCATCTATGAACAATCAATCTATAGAAAAAGCAAAATTAGATATTAGAGTTGGTATTCATACAGGTTCTGTAGTTGCTGGTGTTGTAGGTACAAAAAAGTTTGCTTATGATATTTGGGGAGATACTGTAAATACAGCTAGTAGAATGGAAAGTTCTGGTGCAGTTAGTAGAGTAAATATAAGTGATTCTACGTATCAACTATTAAAAGATAATCCCAACTTTATTTTTGAACCAAGAGGAGCTATTGAGGCAAAAGGAAAAGGGAAAATTGATATGTATTTTGTAAATAGAAAGGTTTAAAATTTATTTTTTAATAAATATTCTTTTAGGATATTTATATAATTAGGAAAAAAATATTTTGATTATATGGATTATAACCAGTAACAAAAGCAACCCTAAACTTACAGCAAGGTACTTTAAAGATTGGTTTACATTTCTGAATTTTGCTGTGGTAATTTTTGCATTTATATAAACTTGCTGCCCCAATTGATCATACAACTTAGCTTTGTCTACATTCGTTTCTATTAATTTTTGAGAATATTCTTTAATATCGCCAAATTTAGAAATAACATCACCAAAGAAAAATACGTTAGGTTCATAATTTTTTTCTATTCTTGGGATAAAAGTTCGAACACTAAAAAACATTGAAATTATAGTAATAATTAACCACAAAATTGCAATGACATGTACAAAACCAAAACTGCCAATTCCTGCTTTTGCAGTTTCTATATTCTGATAAACAAAGTTAAAAATGATTCCATAAAAAGATAAAATTAAACCCGCTTTTAATTCTGAGGCTTTTATCAATCCAATAAAATAATTCATTGCTCCCCAATAATGGAAACCTAAATCTTTTCCTTTTAAATCTTCATCAGAATACGATGGTTTGCTTTTGGCTTTCTTTTTATCTGATTTCATAAATATGTAGTAAGTTTCTAAAGAATGTAAATATAATTAAAAACTTGCAATTGCTGCTTCTGCACAACGTTCTCCATCCATAGCTGCAGAAACAATACCTCCTGCATAACCACCACCTTCTCCACAAGGAAACAAACCTGCTATTTCTGTATGCTCTAAATTTTCTTTTCTAGGAATATTTACTGGTGATGAAGTTCTAGACTCTACACCAATAATATTAGCTTCATTGGTATAATAACCGTGCATTTTTTGACCAAAAGCAGCAAAACCTTTTCGCAATCTACTGCCAATTATTTTTGGTAATAAAGAATGTAAAGGAGCAGATTTTAATCCTGGTTGATAAGAACAATCATTTAAGTCTGTAGAGAGTTTCCCATCAACAAAATCTACCAACCTTTGTGCTGGTGCAGTTTGTGTTCTTCCTCCTGCAAAAAATGCAATTTTTTCTAAATCTTTTTGAAATTCTAAACCTTTTAAAGCACCAAATTCTTCGTATTTTTTAAAATCTTTGTCAATGTCTAATTCAACTACAATTCCTGAATTAGCAAACTTGTTATTTCTTCTACTTGGCGACATTCCATTTACAACAACTTCGCCATTTGCTGTGGCTGCAGGAACTATAAAACCTCCTGGACACATACAAAAAGAATAAACACCTCTGTTATTTACTTGATGCACCAAACTATAAGCTGCTGCTGGTAATAATTCATCTCTTTCTGTAGAACAATGATACTGAATTTGGTCTATTAATTCCTGAGGATGTTCTACACGAACGCCCATTGCAAAAGACTTTGCTTTTAAAGCGATTTCTTTTTTGTGTAACAATTCGTATACATCTCTTGCAGAATGTCCTGTTGCTAAAATAACCGAATTTACTACCATTTCATTTCCATTTTGAAGTTGAATAGCTTGTAATTTGTTATTCTTTACAACAAAATCAGTTACTCTAGTTTCAAAATGAATTTCGCCACCAAATTGTAAAATAGTTTTACGAATATTCTGTATGATTTTTGGTAATTTGTTCGTTCCAATATGTGGATGTGCATCAATTAAAATTTGTTCGGTTGCTCCGTGAAAAACTAAGTTTTCAAAAATTCTACGAACATCACCTCTTTTTAAACTTCTGGTGTAGAGTTTTCCATCAGAATAGGTACCTGCACCACCTTCGCCAAAACTATAATTAGAATCTTCGTTTACAATATGATCTTGATTGATGGCTTTTAAATCTCTACGTCTGTCTTGCACGTTTTTACCACGTTCTAAAACTACTGGTTT
>JBGCFX010000132.1:0-3326 GCA_045110395.1 Polaribacter sp. | reverse complement strand
GAAAATCTTCTGCTAATTTTTTGAGAAACTTGGTTCTTTCTGTGCTTCTATTTTTAATATCTGAATATATTTTATAGTGATTGGAAACCTCAATATTAAATATTGATGAAAAAATATTGACTAATTCTTTTGTATTGATATTGCCTGTATTTATTGCGCCAGATACTTTTAAAGCATAGACTAATTCAATTAAATCTGTTTTTGAAGCTGTCCAATTTAAAGGAGTTTTATTGTTTTGATTAGTATCATCAAATTTGCCTTCAGAAATACTTTTGACTTTACTTATTTCTTTTTTGTAAAAATTAGTTAATAAATCATACGCAATAACCTCTGCAGCCAATATATCGTGACTTGAATAAAATTCTGAATCTAAATGGATTGTAATATCTGTTGAAAATAATTCTAATTGTTTATTTTCTCGAAGAAAATATAAATGATCTAAATAAGTGTTATTGTGTTTGTAATATTGATAGAATTTTAAGTTTTTACGCTTCTTTGATTCTAACTTTTTTAGTTCGTTTTTGAAATAATTTTTAAGTATTGAATTTGTTGTATTTGGTTTGTTTACGTGATATTTTAATAGACTATTATAAAAAATAAAATCAGCATAGATATTGGGTTTTATATGTTTAAAAAAATCTATTTCTTCATCACTATCTTTAAATTTATTATTTCTGATATAAACTCTCAAGTTATTCAAAACTTCTTTAGCTAGTTTTAGTTGAAGTTTTAGTTTTTCAATCTTGCTTATTTTTTCATCAGTACATTTTTTTTGTTGAACATAGTACTGCTCAACTAGAGGGATGTTGTTTTTCATTTTCTTGCAATTATTTAGGTTTTTTATATTTTCATCATTATTTCTTTAGCAAAAAAAAAAGACATAGCAGTAGCTATATCTTTTGATTTAAAATATTAATATTATAGGTTTTTATTAACTGATACCGGCAATTTCTTTTAATAAATTAGCAGCCATTTCTGGAGTAATATCTCTTTGTGGCATTGCAAACATTTCATAACCCACCATAAATTTTTTAACCGTTGCTGAACGTAAAAGTGGAGGGTAAAAGCTCATATGCCAATGCCAACTAGCATAGTTTTTGTTGTCAGTAGGTGATTGATGAATACCTGCAGAATAAGGAAAAGAGACATTAAAAACTTTATCATAAATAGCAGTAATTTTCTTTATAGCTTTTGCATAATTTATAATCTTACTTTCATTCATTTGTAAAATATTTTTTGCTTTCTGTTTTGGAATTATGATTGTTTCATAAGGCCATACAGCCCAGAAAGGAACTACTATCAGAAAATCTTGGTTTTCATAAATAACTCTTTTATCTAATGACTTTTCTTGCTTACTATAGTCTTCTAAAATAGACGTATTATTTTTTTTATAGTAGTTTATGAAGTTTGATGTTTTCTTTTTTATTTCAACCGGAATCGTTTCTTGTGCCCAAATTTGTCCGTGAGGATGAGGATTACTACAACCCATAATTTCACCCCTATTTTCAAATATTTGTACGGAATTGATAAACTCTTTTTCAGATAATTCTTTGAATTCTTTTTGCCAAGTTAAAATAACTTGTACAATTTCATCAATAGTCATTTTAGCAAGTGTTAAAGAATGATTTGGAGAAAAGCAAATGACTTTGCAGATACCTCTTTCGGAATGTGCTTTTAATAAACCATTTTTTAGTTTTTGGGTTTTTGACTCTGGGAGTATTGCAGCAAAATCATTTTCAAATACATAAGTATTTTTATACTTTGGAGTTATTTGACCACCAGCTCTTTTATTTGTTGGACACAAGTAACAATTTTCATCATAAGTAGTTTTATTTACAACTTCATTTTCTTCTATCTTACCTTGCCAAGGTCTTTTGGTTCTGTGTGGTGATACTAAAACTTCTTCGCCTGTTAGTATGTTTTGTCTAATATGTGTTTTGTCTAGTAATGAATCCATATTTTTTTTAAGAATTTTTACTTGTTTTTTGTTCCCAAATCCAAGAAGATTTAATCATCTCATCTAACGTTTTTACTGCCTTCCAATTCAGTTTTTCTTCCGCTAGTTTTGCATCAGCATATAATTTTGGTACATCTCCAGATCTTCTGTTTGTTATCTCATATTTTAATTTTTGTTGTGTTACTTCTTCAAAAGTTTTAATTACTTCTAAAACTGAAAACCCATTACCAGTTCCTAAATTCATTATTTCAAAACTAGTTTCTTGATTTTTATTTAACAATCGACTTAATGCTTTTACGTGAGCATTTGCTAAATCTTCAACGTGAATATAATCTCTTATTGGTGTGCCATCTTTAGTTGAATAGTCATTACCATAAACCATTAATTTTTCTCTTAAACCAATTGCTGTTTGAGTAATGTATGGCATTAAATTATTTGGAATACCTGTTGGAAGCTCTCCAATTAAACCAGATTTATGGGCACCAATTGGGTTGAAGTAACGTAGTGATATGGCTGAAAAACCTTTAGAAGTGTTTGTGAAATCTTCTATAATTTCTTCTGCTATTTTTTTTGAATTCCCATAAGGAGAAAAAGGTCTTTGCGTTTTATTTTTTTCTGATATAGGTAAAGACTCTGGATTACCATAAACAGTTGCTGATGAAGAAAAAATTAAGTTATTTATATTATGTTTTTTAGCACAGACTAATAAATTAATTAAGCCAGTTAGATTATTTTGATAATATTTTAATGGATGTTGTACAGATTCGCCAACTGCTTTATGAGCCGCAAAATGAATAATAGCATCAAAACCTTTATGATATTTTAAAATATTCTCTAAATGTTTTAAGTTTTTTAAATCACATTTTAAGAAATAAGGTTTTGTTCCAGTAATTTCTTTGATACTATCAACTACACTTTTTTGTGAATTAGAAAGGTCATCTAATATTGTAACTTCAAAATTATTCTCAATTAGTTTTACAACAGTATGCGAGCCAATGTAACCGCAACCACCAGTTACTAATATTTTATTTTTCATTTACTTTTTATTTTTTTTATACAATCTGACATATTATAGTTTTGTATATGAAATGTTTTTAGACCTGACTTACGAGCTGACTTTATATTAGTGAGTGAATCATCTACAAATAATGTTTCCTTTGCCATTAAGTTGCTTTCTTTTAATACAAAATCAAAAACTTTTCTATCTGGTTTTCTTAAACCAATTTCGTGTGAATAATATGCTCTTCGAAATAAACTATTGAATGAATAGGCATATTTATGATTAAATTCAGACAAATATTTAAATTGATGAATACTGTTGGTATTGCTCAATAAGAATAAATTATATTCTTCTTTTAAATCTTTAAGA
>JBGCFX010000131.1:0-2551 GCA_045110395.1 Polaribacter sp. | reverse complement strand
AAGTTATTACAGTACACCTAATTTTTCTTCTTCCCAAAAATAATTACAAAAGTTAAGAAGAGTAAAATTAAAGCTAAAAAAAGCAGGAAAGGTCGAAAAGCGCATAGCATAACAGTTTCATCACAATCAATAAATATTGTAAAAACACCTATCAGAATTGAAGTAATAAGATAGATTTTGGCACGAAGATTAAATTTATTCATAGCATAAAAACAGTTTTAATTTATCTTAGGGCTGTAAAGAACACAAATATAAACATCATTTTAATATTTCTTTGTTATGAATTGTCAACTATTCACGTTATATATACAAAATGACCAAACAAGAGTTTAGACATATTGTTTTTTCGTTGTCAGAACGTATTTATCCTTTGGTGGCTAGGTTTTTGGGTAGCCATAATGCAGAAGATGCGATTCAGGATATTATGATAAAACTTTGGCAACAGCGTAAAAAGTTGGATAATCATCCAAATGTAAAAGGTTTTGTGTTTTTAACAGCCAGAAACCATTGTATAGATGTTTTGAGAAAAAGACCAAATATGGTTGATGATAGTACTCCTTATTTTAAGGTGATAAAATCATCAAACAAAAATGATAGTTTAGAATGGGAAGAGTTAAATAGCATCATTCAAAAAATCTTAAAAAAAATGCCTCAGCAGCAAAGAGAGGTTTTTATAATGCGAGATATGGATGGCTATGAATTTAAAGAAATTGCAGCTGCATTAGGAATTAAAATAGAACACGTTCGTGTTTTGGTCTCTAGAGCAAGAAAATTTATAGGAGTATCCTTAGAAAAAACATACGATTATGAACGAGGAAAATATTAAAAATATCATACAGAAATATAAAGCTGGAGAAACTTCTTTGGCCGAAGAAAAGATGCTTTTTGATTCAGTTCCAGCATCTGAAGAACAACTAAAGACCTTGGGAACTTTTGTGAAAAAGAATACAATTTCAGTGCCCGAAAACTTAAATGATAAACTTTGGGATGCTTTTGATGAAAAAACAAAAAAGCCAAATAAGTTTAAACTTAGACTATTTTCAGCAGCTGCATCTATAGCATTAATGTTCTCAGTAGTCTTTTACAATAGTAGTAAAAATGAACTTTCAGAAAGTGAAAAAGAAGCTTTATTAAATGAAGCCATAAGTATGTTTGAAAATGCTAGTAAAACAAAGCAAAACCAAAAAGTAATTCTAGAAAACGAATTGGTTATTGTGTACACAGAAACAGAGTAAAAAACAATTTTTAAAAACGATTAAAAACATTACCGATGAAAAAACGAATAGTAATCCTATGTATTACATTATTTACAATAACCTTAATGAAAGGACAGGAAAATGATGAAAATAAATTTAGCTTGGTAAAAGGAGATAAGAATTTAAAAGAAAAACTTCATATAAAATTGAAAGACGGTAAAAAACCAATTATTTATGTGGATGGCAAAATATTTGAGTTTCCATTAGATCTTATCGACCCAAATAAAATAGAATCCGTATCTATTTTAGAAGGTAAAGCAGCAAAGAAAAAATTTGGAACTACTGATGGTGTGATTTATATAATTACTAAAAAGGAGTCGAACACTAAACATAGTATGAAACTTACAGATGATGATGTTTCGAGTGTAGTTGATGATGCTCAAAAGCCAAAAATATTTATTGATGGTAAAGTTTCTAATGAGGAAGTTTTAAGAAGTTTAAAACCCCAAGACATCGAAAAAATTGAAGTAATAAAAGGGGAAAAAGCGAAAAAAAAATATAATGCTCCAAATGGAGTGGTTTTGATTACCACTAAGAAAATTGTAAATCCGAAAAAGATTTTTAAAGAAAATTAAGACTTGTGTTTATTACTAACCAGCTGAATAGAATTCATTTTGTATTTTATTTGGTTGGTTTTTTGTTTTTAAACATCTGATAAACAAATATTTACATCATACTTCAATAAAGTGTCCAATTTAAACTCAATAAATACAGAAGTCTAAGTTTTTAATGTAAATATAAACATCTATTTATCATGTAGTTATGTTTGTTTTTTTTGTCCTATTTCTTTTGAAATCAAATTCTGTTCTTTGCTATTAAGGTTATTCTTTATGTCTTAAAAACTAAAATTGAAGAAAATAGTTTAGCAAAATAGAATTTGAAATTATGGAATATTGGCACTTTATTTATATCATCTTTTTCAATAGCATTGATACAAATAAGAAAAATTATTGTGAGAAAAATAGATGAAAAATCAATTATTACTAAGATTAATAAAATTAAAAATTTGTATCCAGATGCAAGTATTAAAGATATAGAAAGCTTTATAAAAAACACTCAACTAAACCAGAACACAATAACCTGTAAAAAAGAAACTTAAAACTATTTTCTCCCCTCAACCACAATAACAATCTCACCTTTTGCAGGTTTATTGGTGTAATACTCTAAAACCTCAGTAGCAGTTCCTCTTTTAGTTTCTTCAAACATTTTGGTTAATTCTCTAGAAACAGAAACTTTTCTGTCAGCTCCAAAATACTCCACAAAATTACTCAAGGTTTTTAAAAGTTTATGAGGAG
>JBGCFX010000130.1:0-37129 GCA_045110395.1 Polaribacter sp. | reverse complement strand
ATAGCAATTGCAGCTTTTTGAGTTCTATTTATTTCTTGAATAACGTACAACGCTTTTTGATAATTTTCTGGGGTAACTTTATCACTAATTTTTTCTAAATCATTTTCTGTAGCTTCTCTTAACGTTTCTACACCTAATAATTCTGCAATACTTTCGCAAGCAGAACGTCTATCATTATAAGCACTGTCAGATAAACTATGTTTTACATTTGTGTTTATCAACATTAATTGATGATCTTTAAAATCTATTTCATAGGGTTTAGATTCAATAGTTCTACAATCTAACAATAATGCATTATTTTTAATACCAAACATACTTGCATATTGGTCCATAATTCCACATTTTACACCCACATAATTGTGTTCTGCTTTTTGTGAAATTAAAATCATTTCTGTTTTTGTTAAGCCCAATTCAAACAATTCATTCAAACCAAAAACAACACTATTTTCTAATGCTGCTGAGGATGACATACCTGCTCCTCCAGGAATATTTCCTTTAAAGATGATGTTGAAATCGCCAATAATTTTATTTCTATTTTGTATTTCTGCAACTACACCAAAAACATAATTTTCCCAACTACCTTCTTTTGATGGTTTTAGTTTATCTAACTCAAATTCTATAGTACTATCTAAATTTAAGGCAATTGCAGTACATATACCAGAATCACTTTTCTCTAAAGCAGCTGCAATACCTTTATCTACTGCAGCAGGAAAAACAAAACCACCATTATAATCTGTATGTTCTCCTATTATATTGATTCTTCCAGGAGAAAAAATAAGTAATGGTGCTGTTTTAAAAAGTTCTAGAAATTTATTTTTTACATCTTTTATAATTGCTCTACTCATATTTATAAGTTTAGTGGTTATTCATTTTTACACTCCAAGTCAAAGAATAGCTTTTTTTTGGCTCTAAAACTTGTAATCCTATTTTATTATTAAAACTATTAGAAACACCTGTCATTGGTTCTATTGCAATTAATGGTAAATCTTTTGGGGTATACATTTGTAAATAATTTTCTTTAGATGTTGATGAAATTTCAAGTTGATAATCAGGAGTTTTAAATTCTATTGTATTGTTTTTTAAAATAAAACAATCATCAAGTTGTTTATCTTCAATCTTAAAAACTGAATAACCTCTATATTCGATAATTTCTTTGGTAATTAAATTTTCGTTAAACTCAATTTTTTTATCACTATTAAATATTAAAGTGCTTTCTTTTAAGTTATTACAAAAGAAATATGGATGCCATCCTAAAACAAAAGGAAATGACTTTGTATCAGTGTTTTTTACATCCACAGAAAGACTTAAAACAGTTTCTGACAAGGTATAAGTCAAGTGAATTTCATAGGTAAAAGGGAAACCTTTTGACTGTTTTTCTTCTTTATAAAAAATGGTTACTGCACATTTATTTGTGCTAATTGCTTTTTCAAAAACCGAAAACTCTTTATTAAAAATCAAACCATGCAATGCATTTTTGCCACCATTTTCATTACAAGGAAATTTGTAGTTTTTTTCTAAAAAAGAATATGCTCCATTTTCTATTCTATTCGCAAAAGGAAATAAAACAGAAGAGGCATAAGAATTTTCATATTTAAAAGAAGTAACCTCTTTTATAACAGGAATATTATTAAATTTTAATCCCTGTAATCTTCCTCCTTCATTTAAACTTATTTTGGCTTTTGTAGATGCATCATCATTCATTAACTCTAAAAAGCTATTATTACCCTCTTTTAATTCCTCAACCTTAAACATATTATAATGAGTTTCTTTTTATATAGTTACTAGGGTTTTCTATTATCTTATGCTCATTATTAACAATCATATTTGCTAGAGTTTTACCCATTAAATTAAAATCTGTAGAAATTGTACTAATACCATTTGCTACCACTTCTTTTAAGATTGTGTCATTGAAAGAAATTATACCTATTTCTTCTGCTAAGATTAACTTTTCTTGTTTGATTTTTTTAATAATTCGTATCAAATTTTTATCATCTAAAACAAAATACACTTCACCTTTTTTGGGCTTTCTATCTTTAAGTGTATAAATGATTTCATTTTGAATATTATATTCTTTACAAAAATTATGAAAACCTTTTAAAATTCCTTTTGGCTGTTTTTCTTCGGAAAATAATAAAACTAATTTTTCATATTTTTTAATTTCAGAAAATCCTTTAATAAGTCCTGCATAAATATCTCTTTCAAAATTTTGATAAATTGAAGCGTAACTAGAAAGTTTATGATGAAACTGATCTAAAATAATTACTTTTTCTTTTGGCAGATTTTTTATGCTGTTCTCTGTATCCATTAAATTAGCTGGCATAATTACATAATGGCTATAATCACCAATGTTATCGTTTATATGTTTGCTAAAAACACTGTTATTAAAATGATGAAAGAAGACATCTACTTGAATATTTTCTCCTAAATTTTCTAGAAAAGAATTATATAAATCTTCTTTAAAAGAGTTCAATTCATCAAATAATAAGAATATTTTTTTTGAAATCTCTACATTTTCACTGTTTACATAATAACCTTTACCTACTACAGATTCTATTATTCCACGATTTTTCAATTCATTAAAAGCCATTAAAACAGTATCTCTAGATAAAGAATGTTGATTTTTAATTTCATTTAATGATGGTAATTTATCTCCTTTTTTTAAAACGCCATTCGCAATAGCGTTCTCTATAGAAGAAACTATTTGCTTGTATTTTGGTGATTTAGATTTATTTTTTAGTGATACAATTCCCATACTACAAAGATATATAAATTATTTTAAAACCAACCAGTACACACTAGTTGCTTTTAAATAATTTTTATTACTTTTGTAACATCTCTAAAATTAGATTAAATGAAACATAAAATAATAATAACAGGTGGTTGTGGCTATATAGGATCTCATACAGTAATAGAATTAATTGAAAATAATTACGAAGTTGTAATTTTAGACGATTTATCTAATTCTACAGAAAAAACTTTAAGTAGGATTGAGCAAATTACTAATGTCAAACCTACTTTTATAAATGTAGATTTAAAAAATGAAACAGCTACAAATAATGCTTTTAGTAAACATAAAGATGCAAAAGCAGTAATTAACTTTGCAGCTTACAAAGCTGTAGGAGAATCTGTGCAGAAACCTTTAATGTATTACAAAAACAATTTATATTCTTTGCTAAATACGCTTTCTGCGCAAATAGCAAATGGTATAGGTGGGTTCATCTTTTCTTCATCTGCAACAGTATATGGTACACCTAAAAACCTACCCATTACAGAAAAAAACGAAACACAAAGACCTTTTTCTCCTTATGGAAATAGTAAAAAAGTAGCAGAAGAAATTTTAGAAGATTTAATTAAATCTAACAATACATTTTCTACCATTTCTTTAAGATATTTTAACCCTATAGGAGCTCATAAATCTGGTTTAATTGGTGAATTACCTAGTGGAATTCCTAATAATTTAATGCCATATATTACGCAAACAGCAATTGGTGTTAGAGAAAAATTAATGGTGTATGGTAATGATTACCCTACAAAAGATGGAACCCCAATAAGAGACTATATTCATGTAGTAGATTTAGCAAAAGCACATGTTTTGGCAGTTAAAAGGATTATTAAAAAAGAACAAGACAAACCTTTTGAAATTTTTAATTTAGGAACAGGTAAAGGATTTTCTGTTTTAGATGTTATCAATTCTTTTGAAGAAGTTACCAACTCTAAACTTAATTATGAAATTACTGACAGAAGACCTGGGGATGTACCTCAACTTTTTGCTGCAACAGATCTCGCAAAAGAAAAATTAGGATGGTCTGCAGATAAATCTTTAAATGAAATGATTAGCTCTTCTTGGAAATGGGAGCAAAAGTTAAGAGAAAAACGTAATTAATTTAATAGTTTTATGTAATTTTTCTATACTTGCAACCACGAAAATAATGTTGGTTTATATGATTTTTATCTGAAAACTGCTTTTAAAAAGAGGAGAAAAATCTTTATTATTGGAAAATTCACTACCCTAAGTATAAACTATTTTGGCGTAAATTATTATTTGTCTGGCTTACACAGTTATGCAGCTGGAGAACTATTGATAATTCCTAGATTTGTGTATGTTTTATTAGTCATCGTAATTTTGATTACAGTCTTGGCTTTCATTAGAAAACGAAGTTTTGAAAAAAAAATAAATACAGATTCTAATTAAATCTTAACGAATTCTAATTGATTGTTTTTTAAAGATACTTAAAACTGTATTTTTGAGTTGTGCTTATAAATTCCACAACTATGAAAACAAAAAATCTACTTTTAGTAACTGTAATTTTTTTATTGATTTTCTCTTGTAAAAAAGAGAAAATTAAAACCGATAATATTTACAAATTTAAAGAATACATCAGTTACACAACTTCTGGAGTGGTTTCTGTTGCCAATAAGATTCAAGTAAATCTTGGTAAAGAAGTACAAGGTTGGGAAACAAATACAGAAATTTCTTCAGATATTTTATCCATAAAACCTTTTGTAAACGGAAAAATAAAAACTGTTAATAAACACGCTTTTATTTTTATTCCTGATGAAAATTTAGATCCAAATACAACATATTCAGTTACTGTAAAACTAAAAGAAATCTGCAAAAACATTGATAAAGAATTTGCTGATTATACATTTCAGTTTAAAACAATAACGCCTAATTTTAATATACAAACTAATAATTTACAATCGTACTCTAAAGAATATCAATATATAAAAGGGGTTTTAAAATCTGCGGATATTATCACTTTAGAGAATGCTAAAAAACTAATTAAAGCTTCACAAAAAAATACTTCAAAAAATATTGTTTGGAATGAATCGTATCAAGAAAGTAAAGTTTTTGAGTTTAGAATTGATAGTATAAAACGATTTATAGAAGACAGTAAATTAGTAGTAAAATGGAATGGAAAACCAATTAATGCAAATTCTAAAGGTGAAAATGAATTGTTAATTCCTGGTAAAAACAACTTTAAAGTTGTGAGTTTAAATGTAAAGAATGTAAACGAACAATACATTTCTATTAACTTTTCTGATGCTTTAAAAAAACAACAAAACTTCGATGGTTTAGTAACCATTAAAAATGTAAAAAAACCTCGTTTTATTGTTAACGGAAATGAATTAAAAGTATTTTCTAATACTAAATTTGAAGGCAATATTTTAGTTTCTGTTTTTGAAGGAGTTAAAAATACTGACAACTATAAACTGAAAAAGCAATTTACAGAAACTGTTACTTTTCAGCAGAAAAAACCACAAATAAGAGCAATTTCAAACGGAACTATTTTACCTGATTCTAATAATTTAAAATTCAATTTTGAAGCAATAAATGTAAAAGAAGTAGATGTAAGAATCATCAAAATATTCGAAGATAATGTGTTACAATTTTTACAAGAAAACAACATCAATAGTAACAACGAATACAATATAAAAAGAGTTGGTAGAAGAGTTGCTAAAGAAACAATTACACTAATTAAAAACAAGCAAAACAATACGCAAAAATGGAAAGCATATAGTGTAGACATCTCTAAAATGATAGAAACTGAACCTGGAGCAATTTATAGAATTGAGTTGAGTTTTAACAAAAATCAGACATTTTATAATTGTTCAGAAAATGTTGCTTCAACAAATAATTCAGATGATTTTGATGATGAATATTATGAAGAAGAATATGAGAATGCAACAGAGATAGAAAACGAAGAAGAAAGAGAAGAATTGTATTGGGATAATAAATTATACAGTTACAAAAACCGCAATTATAATTGGCGAGAAAGAGACAATCCTTGCAAAGGTTCTTACTATAATAATAAAGGAATTTCTCAAAATTTATTAGCTTCCAATTTAGGAATCATTGCAAAAAAAGGAACAAACAATGACTATTTTTTCGCAATTTCAGATATTCTAACCACAAAACCAATAACAGGTGCCAATATAAAATTATACAATTATCAACAACAAGAAATTTTATCTACCAAAACAGATTCTCAAGGTTTTTCGACCATAGAAAGTCCTAAAAATGTTGCGTTTGCTGTAATTTCTAAAGGAAATAATACTGGTTACATAAAATTATTTGATGGTAATTCTCTGTCTTTGAGTAAGTTTAATGTTTCAGGAAGTAGAACTCAAAAAGGTTTAAAAGGCTATTTATATGGAGAAAGAGGTGTTTGGAGGCCAGGAGATAATATGCATTTAACTTTTATTTTGAATGATGCAGATAATAAATTGCCCGAAAATCATCCAGTAAAATTAGAAGTTACAGATCCAAGTGGAAAATTGATTTATAAAAAAGTAACATCAGAAAATCTAAATAACTTTTACAAATTTAAAGTAAGCACTTCACAAGAGGCAAAAACAGGAAATTACCAAGCAAAAGTTGTAGTTGGTGGTGCAAAATTTTATAAGAATTTAAAAGTTGAAACTGTAAAACCAAATCGCCTTAAAATTAAAATAGATTTTGGTGATGAAATTTTGTCTAGTAACAAACCAATAGAAGGAATCTTAGACGTAAAGTGGTTGCATGGAACACCTGCAAAAAACTTAAAAGCAGAAATAAAAGCGAAGGTTTCTTCAACCAATTACAATTTTAAAGACTATAAAAACTATGTTTTTTCAGATCCATCTAGAACTTTTTCTACGGAAGAAAAAAATATTTTTGAAGGTAAGTTAGATAAAAATGGAATTGCAAAAATAAATTCTAATTTAAAAATTGGTAAAAATGCACCAGGAATGTTGAATGTTCAGTTTTTGGTAAGAACTTTTGAAAATGGTGGCGATTTTTCTTTGGATGCTTTCACCAAAAAATACGCACCTTTTTCTTCTTTTGTGGGCTTAAAATCGCCAAAAGGAAACAGGTATGGTTCTTTTATTACAGATGAAAACCAGACTTTCTCTGTGGTTTCTATTGATGAAAATGGAAAAGTAAAACCAAATAGAGAATTAGAAATAGAAGTGTATCAAATAAAATGGCGTTGGTGGTGGAGTTCTTCTGATGATAATTTATCAAGATACACCTCAAGCAGTTATCATAACAAATTCAAGACTTTTAAAATTAGTACAAATTCTAAAGGAAAAGGAAGTTTTAACTTGAATATTCCAGACAGAAATAGAGGAAGATTTTTAATAAGAGTTATTGATAAAAAAAGCGGACATTCAACAGGAAGAACAGCTTATTTCTACAGAAACTGGTGGCAAAATTCTACTTCTGGAGATAAAGAGGCTGCAAAAATGTTGGTTTTTTCTGCGGATAAAGAAAAATATAATGTTGGTGAAACTGCTAAAATTACGTTTCCATCTGGTTCTAAAGGTCGTGCTTTAATAAGCATAGAAAATGGCACAAAAGTTTTAGAAACAAAATGGATAAAAACCAAAAAAGGAACTACTTCTGTAGAAATACCTATCAATAAAAATATGACGCCAAATGTGTTTGTAAATATTTCTTTATTACAGCCTCATCAAGTTTCAGAAAACGATTTGCCAATTCGTTTGTTTGGTGTAATTCCCGTTTTTGTAGAAGATAAAAACACAAAATTAGAACCACAAATTACAATGCCAAATGAGTTACAACCCCAAAAAGAATTTGTTGTAAAAGTATCTGAAAAAAACAACAAAGCTATGACCTATACTTTGGCAGTTGTAGAGGAAGGTTTGTTAGATTTAACAAGATTTAAAACGCCAAATGCATATTCAGAATTTTATAAGAGAGAAGCTTTAGGTGTAAAAACTTGGGATATTTTTGATGATGTAATTGGTGCGTATTCTGGAAGTGTAGATCAAGTTTTTGCCATTGGTGGAGATGGAAATTTAGCCAAAGGAAAAAATAAAAAAGCAAACAGGTTTAAACCAGTTGTAAAATATTTAGGTCCTTTTCAATTAAAAAAAGGAAGTTCAAAATCTCATAAAATTACCTTACCAAATTATATTGGTTCTATAAGAACAATGGTTGTTGCAGGTGATGTGAAGAACGAAGCTTTTGGAAACGCAGAAAAAGCAGTTCCTGTTAAAAAACCTTTAATGGTTTTAGCAACTTTGCCAAGAAAATTATCGCCAAAAGAAAAAGTGACGTTGCCAATTACCATTTTTGCGATGGATAAAAAGGTAAGAAATGTTCAAATTAAAGTAAAAACTTCTGATGCAATTTCTGTAGTTGGTAGTAAAATTCAAAATATCAATTTTACAAAACCAGATGAAAAAATGGTCTATTTTGAGTTGGATGTTCTAAGAGCAAATGGCATAAATTCTGTTGAAATTATTGCAACAGGAAATGGAGAAAAATCGACTTATAAAGTTGAGTTAGATGTTGTGAATCCTAATTCTGTAACTTCAAAAATTATTGATAAAAATATAGAAGCAAAACAAACAGAAACTATCAATTTTAACACCTTTGGTGTAGCAGGTTCTAACTCAGCAATTTTAGAATTGTCTACAATTCCGCCAATTAATTTTTCTGGCAGATTACAGTATTTAATTCAATATCCACATGGTTGTGTAGAGCAAACCACTTCTAGTGTTTTCCCACAATTATTTTTAAATGATTTGTTTGATTTATCATCTCAAAAGAAACGAGAAATTCAGAATAATATCGAAAAAGGAATTAAACGTTTAGGTAATTTTCAAAAAGCAAATGGTGGTTTGTCTTATTGGATTGGAGAAGGTTCTATAAGTGATTGGGGTACAAATTATGCAGGTCATTTTATGTTAGAAGCTGAGAAAAAAGGCTTTGTTTTGCCACTTACTTTTAAGAGTAATTTTATCAAATACCAAAAAAATGCAGCAAGAAATTGGCGACCAAATTACAATTCATACACGAGAGATTTATCACAAGCTTACAGGTTATATACTTTAGCTTTAGCAGGAAGTCCAGATTTATCTGCAATGAATCGTTTACGAGAATTTAAGAAAATTTCTAACGAAGCAAAATGGAGATTAGCTGCAACGTATGCTTTGGTGGGGCAAAAAGAAGCAGCAAAAGAAATTATGGAAAAAGCAACTCTAAATTTCTCTGGATATAACTATTATAATTATGGCTCTGCAACCAGAAATACAGCAATGGCTTTAGAAACGATGCTAATTACTAATCATAAAGACGTTAAAGATGTTGCAAAAAGAATTGCTAAAGATTTGTCTAGCAATAAATGGATGAGTACTCAAACAACAGCTTTTAGCCTTTTAGCAATTGGTAAAATGGTAGTAAATAATGGAGGGAAAGCTATCAATATTAGTTTTACAAATAACGGAAAAACGGAAACGATTAAAACTCAAAGTTCTATGGTGCAAAGAGTTTTAAAAGTAAAAAACGGACAGAATTCCATCAACATAAAAAATAACGAAAGCAATATTGTTTTTGCAAGGATCATAAATTCAGGGAAATTGCCTTTGGGTGATGAAATTTCAGAAAGTAGAGGCTTGAGTGTTTCTGTTGATTATCGTGATTTAAAAGGAAATAGTATCAATATAAACCAATTAAAACAAGGCCAAGATTTTGTGGCAAAAATAACAGTCAGCAATCCTAAAAATGAAACCTTAAAAGACATTGCTTTAACACAAATTTTTCCTTCAGGTTGGGAAATTGTAAACACACGTTTTACAGATTTTGGGTCAACTGTTAAAAGTGAAGCAAGATATACAGACATCAAAGATGATAGAGTAAATTTCTATTTTGATTTGAAAGAAGGAAACTACAAATCAAAATCAAAAACATTTACACTGTTACTAAATGCAGCCTATTTAGGAACATATTATTTGCCTGGAATTCAAGTAGAGGCGATGTATGATAATGATTATTTTGTGACAACGAAAGGGAGTTGGATTGAGGTTGTTAAATAATAATATTTATAAAAAAAATCGAAATGTCATTTCGAAGATAGGAGAAATCTCAAATGATTAGTTAGTGTTATGAGATTTCTCAATCGTCCAAAAAGGCTCATTTCGAAATGACAATTAAACAAAATATGAAAGAGAATAAATTACTAAAATACGTATTAGTTTCATTCTTTGCTTTTGCTTTAATGATGTTAAATCAAACATTAATTTATGCTTTAATGATTCCTGATGTTTGTTATTATCATATGAACGAAATGAATTCTTTTATGAATCTTTTTTATAGTGCTGGAGGAGGAAGTAATGGTCATCCTGAACCTAATTTTCTAAATTTTGTGTTATCATTATTTGTAGGAGGATTTATAGGATATAAAGTTTATATTTTGAGTAAAAAGTTATCTAAAAATTGAAAATAACAAACTACATAAAACGTCATAAAAAGAAAACAATATTTATTGTTATTCTATTAATTTTCTATGCGTTTTGTTTGCCAAAAGAATTATTTACAAAACCAACATCTACAGTAATTACAAGTAATAATAATGAATTATTAGGTGCATTAATTACAAAAGATGGTCAATGGCGATTTCCTCATAACGATTCAGTTCCACAAAAATTTAAAACGTGTTTAATCCAGTTTGAAGATGAACATTTTTATAAGCATCCAGGATTTAATCCTGTTTCTATTTTTAAAGCATTAAAAAAGAATATAAAAGCAGGAAAAGTAAAAGGAGGGGGAAGTACAATTACACAACAAGTAATTAGATTAAGTAGAGATAACAGAGATAGAACCTATTTTGAAAAGTTAAAAGAATTGGTTTTGGCAACTCGTTTAGAGTTTCGGTTTTCTAAAGAAAAAATCATCACTTTTTGGTCTTCAAATGCACCTTTTGGAGGAAATATTGTGGGCTTAGATGCTGCTTCTTGGCGATATTTTAATAGAAAATCTACGGATTTATCTTGGGCAGAATCTGCAACATTAGCGGTTTTGCCAAATGCTCCAAACTTAATTTATCCAGGGAAAAATCAACATAAATTATTAGCCAAAAGAAACCGATTGTTAAAAAAACTACTTGTAAAAAAAGTGATTGATTCTCTAACGTATGAATTATCAGTTTTAGAAGAATTGCCTCAAAAAGCGTATAGAATCCCGCAAATTGCGCCACATTTATTACAAAAAATAAATAAGGAGAAAAAAGGAGAATTTGTAAAAACTACGGTTGATAAAAAACTACAAAATCAAGCTAATACAATTGTTAAAAATCATTATAATCAATTAAGTCAAAACGGAATTTACAATATTTCTGTGTTGGTTTTAGATGTAAAAACAAGGCAAGTATTGAGTTATGTTGGAAATGCTCCAACAGATAAAAAACATCAAAAAGATGTAGATATTATTGATAAACCAAGAAGTACAGGAAGTATTTTAAAACCTTTTTTATATGCAGCAATGTTAGATGCTGGCGATTTGTTACCAAATACTTTAGTTGCTGATGTTCCCACAAATTTCGGAAGTTACAAACCAGAAAATTTCGACAAGAAATATGCTGGAGCAATATCAGCAAAATTGGCATTGTCAAAATCTTTAAATGTGCCAACTGTAAGAATGTTGCAAAGTTTTGGTTTGGATAAATTTCATCATTATTTGCAAAAATTACAACTGAAAGATTTAAAGAAAAACGCCAATCATTATGGATTAACGTTGGCTTTAGGTGGTGCAGAAAGTAACTTGTGGGATTTATGCAAAAGCTACGCTTCATTAGCATCCACAGTAAATCATTATACAGAAAACTCGAGTAGATATTTTAAAAATGAATTTTCTGAACCTACTTTTTATGCCGATGAAAAAATAGATTTTGGTGCAAAATCATCAGAAAAAAACATTTTTGATGCAGCTTCTATTTACTTAACTTTTGAGAGTTTAAAAGATGTAAACAGACCAAATTCAGAAGAAAATTGGGAATTTTTTGATTCTAGCAAACAAATTGCTTGGAAAACTGGTACCAGTTTTGGCTTTAGAGATGCTTGGGCAATTGGTACTACAAAAGATTTTGTGGTTGGAGTTTGGGTTGGAAATGCAGATGGAGAAGGAAGACCAGGTTTAGTTGGCGTGCAAACTGCAGCTCCAATTTTATTTGATATTTTTGATAAACTACCAAATTCAGAATGGTTTGAAAAACCTTTTGATGAAATGACAGAAATTGAAATTTGCGCTAAAAGTGGTTACAGAGCAACCGTAATTTGTGAAGATAAAAAGCTGGAATTTGTTCAAAATTCAGGATTAAAAACAGCTCCTTGTCCATATCATATTTTGGTAAATGTAGATGCATCAGAAAATTATCAAGTAAATACTTCTTGCGAATCTTTAGAGAATATCAAACAAAAATCTTGGTTTGTATTGACTCCTTTAATGGAATATTATTACAAGGATAAAAATCCGTTTTATAAATCATTACCAAAATTTAGAAATGATTGTTTGGGGGAAAATAAAAACTCGATGAAGTTTATCTATCCATCAGAAAAAAGTACCGTTTTTTTACCTAAAGATTTTGATGGAAAAAAGAATGAAATCATCTTAAAAGTTGCACATTCTAATTCTGAAGCTATTTTATATTGGTATGTAAATAATATGTTTTTAGGAACTACAAAAGAAATTAACGAGTTTGCAGTTGATTTAAAAACAGGTGATTATAAAATTTCTGTGACAGACAGTTTTGGCAATGAAATCAACCAGCATATAAAAATTGAGTAACTTATAATTGATGCATTTTTTTTTTAAAAATTAGTGATTAAATCAAAATTGTATATATTGCACCATAATTTTATACTAAACATTAATCCCTAAAATATGTTTTTTAAAACCTTTTACGCAAATTTTGCGCTTGCTTCTAACTTTTTATTAGCAATTAAATCAATTTCCTTTTTATCATTTTTTTTACTCTTTAAACATTCTATGTTTACGAACATTGGTGCTTCATTATAAGCATTAAAAGGTTTTTATTGTCATTAAACGACAGTAAGTGACCTTTTATCGTAAAATAAATAAACCTATTTCTATTAAAATTATATTTGACCATCCATTAAAAAATTACAATTATGTTTTTACAAATTTTACCCCCAGACAATGTAGCAACTACAGAAACAATTTTAGAAAATCAATTAGTATTTGTTATTTTAGGCTTAGCTATTGGTGTTTTTGCAATTTTAAGAATTGCTAAATATTTAAGTAAACTTAAAATATCTAAAACTGTTACAAAACCAAGTTTTACTTCATAAGAATTAGATTTTTCTTAACAAAAAGTTAAGTTAAATTCAGCATCTTTGTCCATACGTACTTAAAACTAAGTGTCAAGATATTTTTAAATCATTAAATGATTATTTTTACTAATAATTTTTAATGATTTTAATTGTATAGGAATGAAGATTTATCCCATAGAAACAGGTAATTTTAAATTAGATGGTGGTGCAATGTTTGGTGTTGTGCCCAAAACTATTTGGCAAAAAACCAATCCTGCAGACCATAATAATATGATAGAAATGACTATGAGAAGTATGCTCATAGAAGATGGAAATCGTTTAATTTTAATTGATACTGGCTTAGGCAATAAGCAATCTGACAAGTTTTATAGTTACTATTACCTTTTTGGTGATTTTTCTTTAGATACTTCTTTAGCAAAATATGGTTTTCATAGAGATGATATTACAGATGTTTTTTTAACGCATTTGCATTTTGATCATTGTGGAGGTGCTATAGAATGGAATTTAAATCATACTTTTTTACAACCCGCTTTTAAAAACGCAAAATTTTGGTCTAATGATAAACATTGGCAATGGGCATCTGAGCCAAATCCAAGAGAAAAAGCATCCTTTTTAAAAGAAAACATCAATCCTATAAAAGAAAGTGGCCAACTAAATTTTATCCATAGAAATTTTAAAGATCAAATTGGTTTTGAAGTACTATTTATGGATGGTCATACAGAAAAACAAATGTTGCCAAAGATAGAATATCAAGGTAAAACCATTGTTTTTATGGCAGATTTATTGCCAACAATTGGGCACATTCCTTTGCCTTATGTAATGGGTTATGATACAAGACCTTTGTTAACGATTAAAGAAAAAGCAGATTTTTTAAACTTAGCTGCAGATAAAAACTATTACCTTTTTTTAGAACACGATGCGTATAATGAAATTTGCACTGTAAAACATACAGAAAAAGGCATAAGATTAAAAGAAACACACAAATTTAAAGATATATTTAATTAAAGTAAGTAATGAAAGTTTTAAAACCAATTTTATATACAGCAATAGCTGGATTCGTTTTTACAAGTTGTAAATCAATTTCTAACATTCTTGTGCCAAAAGGTTCTGATACAGTGATAAATATTCCTGCTAAAAAAGGAAAATTATCTACAGATGAAATGAATACATGGAGTCATGCAGATTTAATGACAGACTCTATTCCTGGAATGAGTATTGCTAAAGCATATCAATTTATAGCAAATAAAAAAGGCGTAGAAGTTATTGTTGGTGTTGTAGATTCTGGAACAGATTTAGAACATGAAGATTTAAAAGATGTAGCTTGGGTTAATAAAAAAGAAATTGCTGGTAATGGTTTAGATGATGATAAAAACGGTTATAAAGATGATATTAATGGCTGGAACTTTTTAGGAAGCATTTACAAAGAAAACTCAGAACTTTCTAGAATCATACAAAACCCATCAATTACAACTGAGGAAGAAGCAAAAAGAGCAAAAACTACCTATGATAAAAATGTAGAGAATGCAAAAACTAATAAAGCAAGATATGAGCAAATTTTACAGGCTGTTACAAATGCTGATGCTGCAATTGCTAAGAAATTAGACAAAAAAGAGTATACAAAAGAAGAAGTTTTAGCAATAACAACAATCGACCCTACTTTAAGCCAAAGTATTGCTATTGCTAAGCAAATGTATGGTTTTGGATTACCTTCTTTAAGTTCTGCAAAAGATGAATTGACAACTTTAGTTACAAATGCTGCCAATTTATTAAATGGTAAAGATTTAAAAACAGATTACAGAACTGTTTTAGGTGATGACCCAAATACAATGGATAATAAATTTTATGGTGATAACAAAACAGGACATTCCATAAAAAAAGAAGCACATGGAACACACGTTTCTGGTATAATAGCTGCAACCAGAAATAATAATATAGGTTTAAATGGTGTTGCAAACAACGTTAAAATTATGGCTATAAGAGCTGTACCTGATGGAGATGAATATGACAAAGACGTTGCTTTAGGTATTAGATATGCTGTAGATAATGGTGCAAAAGTAATTAACACCAGTTTTGGTAAAGGCTATTCTCCTAAAAAAGAATGGGTGTATGAAGCAATACAATATGCAGCTTCTAAAGATGTATTAATTGTAAACGCAGCAGGTAATGATGGTAAAAATATAGATGTAGAAAAAACGTATCCTAACGATTCTAAAGATTTAGCAAACGAAATTTCTGACAATGTCTTAACTATTGGTGCTATGAGTTTAAATTATAACGAAAAGTTACCAGCTAATTTTTCTAACTATGGTAAAATAAATGTAGATGTTTTTGCACCTGGAGTTCAAATTTATTCTACAACTCCAGAAAATGAATACGAAAAATTTAATGGGACATCTATGGCAGCTCCATCTACAGCAGGTGTTGCAGCTTTAATTCGTTCTTATTATCCTAAATTATCTGCAAGTCAAGTAAAACATATTATCATGAATTCTGGGATCAAAATTAATTTTGATGTAATTAAACCAGGTACAGAAGATGAGAAAGTTCCGTTTGCAGATTTATCTGTTTCTGGTAGAGTTGTAAATGCTTACAATGCTCTTAAAATGGCAGATAGAATTGTAAATGGTAAAAAATAATTGAGACTAATTTAAATTTAAAATAAATGAAAAAATCTTTTCTTTTAGGATTTTCAGCTTTGCTGATAATTGCATGTGCACAAACAAAAGAAGTAACTTATGCTGCTAAAAAAAGTAGTTCAGATAAAAGTTATTGGCAACAACGTGTAGATTACACAATGAATATTGATATGAATGTAAATAACTATCAATATAAAGGAAATCAAAAGTTAGTGTACACAAACAATTCTCCAGATGAATTAAATAAGGTTTTTTATCATTTGTACTTTAATGCTTTTCAGCCAGGTTCTCAAATGGATGTTCGCTCTTTAAATATTAAAGATCCTGATGGAAGAGTTAGAGACAGGATTAGTAAATTAAATGCTGAAGAGATTGGGTTCATTAAAGTAAATTCTTTAAAACAAAATGGAGCTGCAGTTTCTTTTGAAACAGTAGGAACCATTTTAGAAGTTGCTTTAAATAAGGCAATTAAACCAGGAGAAAGTGTAACTTTTGATATGATTTTTGATGCACAAGTTCCATTACAAATAAGAAGATCTGGAAGAGATAGTAAAGAAGGAGTTGCATTGTCTATGAGCCAATGGTACCCAAAAATGGCAGAATATGATTTTGAAGGTTGGCACACACCACCATACATTGCAAGAGAGTTTCATGCAGTTTGGGGAGATTTTGATGTGAAAATTTCAATTGATAAAAATTACACAATTGGTGGAACAGGATATTTACAAAATCCGCAGGAAATTGGTCATGGGTATCAAGACAAAACAAAACCACTAAATGTACCAAATACAGATAAATTAACTTGGCATTTTAAAGCACCAAATGTGCATGATTTTATGTGGGCTGCAGATCCAGAATACATCCATGATAAATTAACAATGGATAATGGTATTGATTTACATTTCTTGTATAAGAAGAATTTAGAAGCTAAATATTTAAAAAGCTGGAAAGATGTACAGCCAAAAACGGCTGAATTAATGACGTATTTTTCTGAAAACATAGGTCAATATCCTTATAAACAATATTCTGTAATACAAGGTGGAGATGGAGGAATGGAGTATGCAATGTCTACATTAGTTACTGGGCAAAGAAGTTTTGGGCGTCTTTTTGGAGTAACTGCACATGAAATGGCACATACTTGGTTTCAGTTTTTATTAGCATCAAACGAAAGTAAACATCCTTGGATGGACGAAGGTTTTACTTCTTATATTTCTGCAAAAGCATCTGCAAAAATATTGAATAAAGGAAATAAAAACCCAAATGCAGGTCCTTACAGAGGTTATAACTTTATGGTAAAATCTGGTGCTGAAGAAGTTTTAACTACACATGCAGATAGATACCACACAAATAGAGGCTATAGTTTTGCTAGTTATGGAAAAGGAAGTATGTTTTTAGCGCAACTAGAATATATAATTGGCGCAGAAAATACAGCAAAAGGAATCAAAAAATACTTTACAGATTTTAGTTTTAAACACCCAACACCAAATGACATTAAGCGTTCTATGGAAAAAGTTTCTGGGATACATTTAGATTGGTATTTAAACGAATGGACACAGACTTTACACACAATAGATTATGGTATTAAATCTGTAAATGATAACACAATTACTTTAGAAAGAATTGGTAAAATGCCAATGCCAATAGATGTAGAAGTTAGGTATACAGATGGTAGTAAAGAAAATTTTAATATTCCTTTGAGAATGATGAGAGGAAATAAGCCAACATCTGCAACTGTATTAAAAGATTGGGGTTGGGCAATGCCAACATATTCTTTTAATGTATCTAAATCTGTAAAATCTATAGAGATTGATAAAAGTAAATTAATGGCAGATGTAAATGCAGATAACAATATTTTTGAAGTGAAGTAAATCAATTTTAGGACAATACAAAAACATAAAAAAAGGATATCTTAACTTAGATATCCTTTTTTATGTTTTTTCAATTTCAGTTTTAAAACCCAGTCCCTGGAGATTCAGGACTTTGTGCTTGTGCTTTTTGTGGGTTTAAAATTAGATAAGTGCCTAATGAAGTTAAAGCAGTATATTTAGCATAATTCCCTATTTTTTTAATTGCTTGTTTACGAGTAATTTCTTGAGCAATATCTTGAATGTTTTTTGTGTTTTTCATGATCTCTTATTTTTAAAATTATCGTTATTATTCTAAAATTATTTTCTTATTCAACTTACCTTTATTTGTTAGTAATTGTACAAAATAGACACCTGAGGATAATTTGGGTATAGAAATATCTTTTAAACCTTTAGAAGAAAAAGAAGTATGAATTACTTGTTTTCCAAGAACTGTAAATAATTTTATTGAAGTATTTCCTTGCGATAAGCCATTGATTATTAATGTATTGTTATCTAATTTATAAATACTAACATTTTCTAGAGATAAATTATTAGCAACATTTAATGAACTATTAGTAGTGTGCATATAAAAACGACCAATTCCGTTTAAAGCTTCTTTTAAAGTTATTTTATAAGTGCTATTCGTTTCATTTAATTGCGTAAACGTGCTTAAAATCCTATCTTCTAAATATATTTTTAGTTCAGAAGAAAAGTTAACAGTATTTAAAGAGAAGGTAATTTCTTTTCCTGCTTCTGCATTTACTCCAACAGGAATAACCATACTCTCATAACCAGAATTTGGTAAAGCTTGAATAGCAAAATCAATACCTTCATTATTATTTACTAACTGTGTAAAGACACTAAAAGTTGTGTTTTCTCCCGTAAAAGTACCTACATCAGAACCAACATCTAAGCCAGTTGTTTTATTTTCTATATATCTAATTTTTGTTGATGAAGTATTTGTATCATTAGCAATTTGTAATATCATTTCAGGATAATTGGCACTACTTTTCAAAAAGACATTTCCTGTTTGATGCGTTTGCATCGCTTCAGTAAAACTTACAGAAGTTCCTCCTCCATTAGGAGCATGTACAAAGAATGCTTGTCCAGGTGCAATATAAAAAGTAGCATCATCTAAAGATTTAATCACATAAGGAGTGCTTCCATTCCAAAGATATAAACCTGCTCTTGTTGGATCTAGCCTACTATTATCGATATTAATTTTTAAAAAGTTATTGGTTGCATCAGCAGCATTATTTCCGTGTAAAGCAGCTGTATATGGGTTGCTAATTAAATTCCATCTATTACCTGCAGGGTTATCTCCACCATCTGTAATAGAGATTGGTTGACTTGTAGCAGTATTAAGTGTTCCAGTAAAATCTAAAGTACCAGCTGTTCCTATTTTAGCAGAATATCCTTTAGCTGTAACAAAATTACCAGCACTTGCAATAGGATTTGTACCATCTGTGGTGTAATAATTCCAACGAGAAGCAGTTACAACATTGTTTACATAAGGAGTAATCGCTTTTTTAACACCACTGGTAATAAATGAACCAGAAAAGCTATTAATAGATTGTCCATTAACAGGAGCACCAATTAAATGCCAACCTTCTGCAGCTGTAACAGAAGTTGTAAGATATCTTTTATAGGTTACATTTCCTGTAGAAGTTCCTTTTACAATTAAAGAACCATTTGTTGTCGCATCAGAGTCTATAGAGAATGTTCCATTTTGGGTAAGATTACCATTCATTGTTAAAGAACCGCCAGTATTAATGTTTAAAGAAGAAGAAGCATCAATTGTAATATTATTTGCGACTGCATTTGTACCAGAAAAAATAATAGGTTTATTCCCAACATTTGGTATGACTAAATTATCGGAAGCTATTGGTATAGAATTTGGACTCCAATTACTGGCTGTTGCCCAATTTGTAGAACCACCTAACCAACCTTTACCTGTTGTTGTAAAAGTTGTTGCAGAACCATAACTAGTACCTATAGAATTAATAGCGTATGCTTTAAAGGAATATTGTGTACCTGCTGCCAAACCTGTTATAGATTCTGAAAACACACCAGTAGTTGACCCGTTTGTATCTTGTGTAACTCCTGAGCCCATAATCAATGGGTTAGCATTGTCAGAAGTTTTTGAGTACACAATTCCTCTACCTGTTATAGCAGAACCACCATCTGCAGTTACATTACCAGCTAACGTTGCAGAAGTATTGGCAACTGAATTTACAGCTGTTGTGGTTACTGAGGGTGCTGTTGACGAATTCTCAATTATCACTTCAAAAACTAAATCATTATTATCTGCATTATTTGCTCCATTAAGAAACAAATTACCAACAATTCCGTTATCTGTTGTAAAAACTAAATTTGCAGTCGTTGGAATATCAAATGTGTAGGTCTGTCCACTTACAACACTAATACCCTCAGCTGAAAAATCTGTAACATCATAATTAGTTGCTGAGCCTCCATTTTCTGTCAATGTTTGACCTGTAACACTTCCTAATAAATCTCCTGAGGATGTTGATGCTCCATCATATACATTAATAGTTTCGCCTGTACTAGTAGCAGTCGCTGCGACTAAAACTCCAATGGATTTAATCGTTCCTGTTTGACAAGCAACAAAAGATTGTCCTAAATGTAAGCTAGCATTACTGCTATTACCAAAATCAAATGTATTTGAAGTTGAGCAATCTGCAAAAAAAATAGAAGTATTGGTAGTTTCAGATTTGAATTTTGTTTTGTTTTTTTTACTTGGATTGTTATTTATGGAATAACCTAAAAAATTTGAAATTAAAAATAGACTGAATATCAAAAAAGTAATTTTTTTCATAGTGTTTGGGTGTTTTTATGAATTATTGATAAAATTTTAGATACAATGTTTTAAAACATCATTATCGGATAATACTAGTTACACTTTGGCTACACTAAAGAAAAATTATTTTTTGTCATTAACAAAAGAAAAGATGTTTCCAGGTATCTTTTGTGATAAATAGATACTTTTTGTGGAGTTTTAATATTAAATTGGTGCGTTTTAATAGAATTGAAATTTCATAAAAGAGTAAATTACTTTGTTTTTTTATGAGATAGTAGCTGTAATTGTATTTACATCCTCAAAAAACGGTTTGGATACAGGTATAGTGTATTCAATGTTTTTTAAATACAATTTGGCATTTTGTTTATTCCCTTTTAACGAAGTTATAAATACAGGATTCACAATATATGAACGATGTATTTTAATAAAAAAAGGAAGTTGTTTTTTTATACTTGCTAATGTACTTCTAAGCAGTTTTTCTTTTAATAAATGATCCTCAAAATAAAAGAATGTTACATAGTTGTTTTCAGATTTTATATACACAAGATTAACTGAATTCACTAAAAAAGAGTCTTTCTTTAGACTACCATAAATTTTCATTTTTTTTAATGAATTTTCATCCCCAAGTTCTTCTAATTTAGGCGTCGATTTTTTTAAGGAAAAGCGTTTTCTTAATGATATTGTAGAAATAAATAGGAGAATACCAAAGCCAAAGAATACAACTTTAAACCAAACAAACAAATAATTAAAATTAGTTACTCTTTCTGGCTTTTTGTTTATAATAATTTCTGTATAATAAAATGCTATTATAATTGATGTAATAACGAAAAGAAAACAAAATGTAATTTCCGTAAACACCTGCCAAATCTTAGTTTTCTTAAAGTAAAAAATAGAAACTAGATGAAATAGGAAGTAGGTGAAAAAAGCAATTAAACCAAACCCTATAAAATAAAGTGTCTTGTAAGGAAAATTAGAAGTGCCAGTATCAAAAGGCTTTAAAAAGAAAATAATAAATAATATGAAAACACATAATATGCCCCCTATAAAAAAATGGGTTTTAAGTGAAATATTATATGGGAATGATTTACTTAAAAACATATTGAGTTCTTTATGCTGAATATAACGTTATTCTTAAACTAGTTGAATTCTATATTTATACAAATCTAATTTTATATTTTGAATCTAAATAAGCAAGACTGAATAACAATATTATAGAGATTAAAAATGTTATAGTATTAAAAATTATTGAAATCTTATTCTTCTTGGAAATTTTAAATACTAAAAAAAACAGAAAAACAACTACAATTGTTGAAACAATATATAAATTTAAACCTAAATCTAAACTAATTCTTCCTTCGTCATTTGGTTGAAATTTATTTGCCCAACCAGCTCCTAATCTCATTATAAAAGGTAAAAAAAGGAAAGGGTACAATAGTATGTTTTTATGTTTTCTTAAAATAAAGTAAAATACAATTGCTTGACAGATTGTAAATATTGGTCCTGCTGCGCTTGTAATTATTCGCTGTGTTTTAGTTAGTTTTAAATTAGAATTTTTTACGGAGGCTCCATTAAGAGTAAACCCAGCATCATAGCCCAATAATTCATAAGCTATCCAATGACACATCTCATGGAAAAAGAAGGTAATAAAAGTAGCAATAATTAGGATTGCTGTATATTTTATAAGTTTTATAGACCCCATTTATAATTTATAATATTAGTTTAGGTAACAAATTATGTGAACAAATTCTAGCATTGTAATTAAATATTCCTAAATAAATACATCATATTCTACAATATTACATTAAATAGGAAAAGTTAATAACTTAAAATAAAAAAAAGATTCCTAATATTGATTTTTTGTGGTCAATGAATCTTTTTTGTTGTGGTTTTCTTTAGTTTTTAAAGTAGGTATTTAAACAAGACTAAAAATAAAAAAATCTATATTTTTAGTTTTTTTAGTAAGAATGATAAACTATTAAAATAAACTTGATAGGAAAAGTACGATGTGCTAATTTATTAATTCCTCAATACTTTCATTAGGTATAAAACCTTTCAGCATTAAAAAAACACCACAAACAATTAAAATAATTCCCATAATTCTTTTTAATCGGTAAATTACCAAAGGTGTCATTTTGTTTTTTAACTGTTTTGCTAACAGTATTTTACCAATATCTGTAACAGCATATCCTAAAATTACAGTAGCAAAATACCAAAAAATACTGGTTGGGTTCATATTTAAAGTAGGGCCAACAACCATAACAATAGCTAACCAACCTGCTAAAACTCCCACATTTATAAAGTTTAGAAAAAAACCTTTTAGAAGTAATTTTAAATAGTTGTTTTTTAAAGGAACTTCTACAATTTTAGCAGATTCTAAAGCCTCTTTTTTATTCTGTTTGTCAAAATAAGTAATGAGTCCGTAAATGATTAAGACTAAGCCACCAATAAAAAATAAACGAGGATCATCTTTAATTTTTTCTAACAAAGATCTACTACCATAATAAGCAATAAGGATAAAAGAAACATCACCTAAAAGAACACCAATATCAAAAGCAATTGCAGCTCTTGCCCCTTTTAAAATGCTAATTTGTATGAGCATAAAAAAGACAGGTCCTATCATAAAAGCCATAAAAAACCCAATGAAAAAAGCGTCTCTAAAGTTAAAAATATCCATTGCCTAAAAATACTGTTTTTTAATTGAAGCATAAAAAAAAGGATGAAAAAATCATCCTTTTGCTATAAAATATAAGTTTATGAATTTTGAATTTAGTTTTTACACAGTTAAATAGTAATACAATTCAACAATTACAGATTGTTTAAACATCATCAAAATCAATCGTTATTTTTGATGTTGTTGGGTGTGCCTGACAAGCTAAAATGAAACCTTCTTCAATTTCGCCATCAGTAAGAATAGAATTTTTAACCATAACCGCTTTTCCTTCAGTTACTTTACACATACAAGAACTACAAACACCACCTTGACAAGAGTAAGGTGCATCTAAATCATTACGTAAAGAAGCAGCTAATATATCATCAGTTTGTTGCATTGTAAACGTAGTTTCCTCATCATCTAAAAGAACAGTTATTTCTGTAGTTCCTTCTTTTACTTCAGATGCAGCATTTTCATCAATAGAAGCTGTAAACAATTCAAAATGAATATTTTCTTTCGCAATTTTATTATTTCCTAGAGTTTTAGAAACTTCTTTAATCATTTCTTCTGGCCCACATAAAAAAGCAGCATCAAAAGCAGTTTCTTTGTACATATTCTTTACAAAGTAGTTGGTTACGTTTTCATCAATTCTACCACGTAAACCATTTTTTACATTTTCTCTACTGTAGATAAAGTGTAAATTAAATCTGTTTTGGTAAATTTCTTTTAATTGATTTAATTCCTCAAAAAAGATAGTATCTGCAATCGATTTATTTCCATAAATTAATGTAAATGTTGATGAAGATTCTGTTTCTAAAACCGACTTTACCATTGATAAAATTGGAGTAATCCCTGAACCAGCTGCAAAACCAATATAGTTTTTGTTAGCTTCTGGTTTTAACTCAAATCGACCTTCAGGAACCGTAATTTCAATTTCATCTCCAGCTTTTAAACTTGAAGTTGCATAGACAGAAAATGTTCCGTTTTCTACAGCTTTTACAGCAACTCTAATTTCTTCACTTTTTGGAGTAGAACAAATAGAATAGGCTCTTCTAACTTCTTCGCCTTTAATTTTGGTTTGTAATGTGATGTATTGCCCAGAAACAAAACCAAAATCTGATTTTAAATTCTCTGGAATGTCAAATACTACAGAAACCGCATTTGCGGTTTCTTGTTTAATTTCTTTTATGTGTACTTTGTGAAATTCTGCCATAAATATGTTAAACTAAATTATTTTCTATTAAATATTCAGCTATTTGAACTGTGTTTGTAGCTGCACCTTTTCTAAGGTTATCTGCAACAATCCACAAATTTAAGGTATTTTCTTGAGATTCATCTCTTCTAATTCGTCCAACAAAAACTTCATCTTTATCGTGCGCATTTATTGGCATAGGATATATGTTGTTTGCTAAATCATCTTGTACAACAACTCCTGGAAAATCGTTTAATAATTGACGTACTTCTGCCAAATTGAAATTGTTATGAAACTGCACATTTACAGCTTCAGAATGCCCACCAGCTGTTGGAATACGAACTGCAGTTGCTGTTACAGAAAAAGAATCATCACGTAAAATTTTCTTTGGTTCTTTTACCAATTTCATTTCCTCTTTTGTGTAGCCATTTTCCATAAAAATGTCACAATGAGGTAAGGCATTTCTTCCAATTTTATGAGGATAAGCCATTTCTCCATCAACACCTGCTTCTTCATTATCTAATTGCTGCACTGCTTTTACACCAGTTCCAGAGACAGATTGATATGTAGAAACGACCAAACGTTTCATTTTGTATTTGTCATGCAAAGGCGATAAAGCCATTACTAACTGAATTGTAGAACAATTGGGATTTGCGATAATTTTATCATCAGCAGTCAAGACATCACCATTAATTTCTGGAACCACCAATTTTTTTGTTGGATCCATTCTCCAAGCAGAAGAGTTGTCAATTACAGTGGTACCAACTTTAGCAAATTTAGGAGCCCACTCTAAAGAAGTATCTCCACCTGCAGAAAATAAAGCAATATCTGGCTTTAGTTGCACAGCATCTTCTAAAGTTACAATCGTAAATTCTTTTCCTTTATAGGTTAATTTTTTTCCAGCAGATCTTGCAGAAGCTACAGGAATAAACTCTGTTATTGGTAAATTACGTTCTTCTAAAACTTTTAACATTACTGTGCCAACCATACCTGTTGCACCAACTACTGCTACTTTCATTACTTTTTAATTTAGCATTCTAGATTCCTGCTTTTGCAGAAAAGACATTTTTATGTTTTTTGAGCAAAACTCAAAAGTTCTTATTCGTCTGCAAAGATGGGAACAAAATCAATTCTAACCATTATTTTAATAAATATTTACCAATATAATTTATGATGTTTAAATTTTAACAATTTGATATAAAATTAATTTAAGGAGTGTAAATTTTGTTTTTAATGGTATACATAACTAAACCAACCCTATTTTTTACATTTAATTTTGTAAATAAAACATCTCTATAGCCATCAATGGTTTTTGGGCTTAAACACATTTTATCTGCAATTTCTTTGTAGGTTAATTCTGTACAAGCGTATTTCATAAAAGTAATTTCTCTATCTTTAAAAGTAATATTGTCATTACTTTTTCCTGATAAAGATTGCATTAAAAGATTGGTTACATTTTTAGTATGAAAAAAACCGTTTTCTACAATTTCTATAAGTGCATTTTCTAATACCAATTTTTCTGTGTCTTTTAATAAATAACCAATAGCACCCGCTTTTAACATTTTAAGAATTGTAGTATCTGCATCTTCCACGGAAAGTGCCATAACATCTACTAATGGATGGTTTTTTGTTAGCCATTCTGTTGTTTCTATACCGTTCATTATTGGCATATTAATATCCATTAGCACAACATCTGGAATGTGTTTTGGCGATTCAGATAATTTATCAATTAATTCTTGCCCATTTTTACATGTGTATAAGACTTTAAATTTATCGAAAGTGTTAACCATACCTGCAATTGCTTGCGAAAGCAGTGTATGGTCATCTACAATTACTACAGAGTATTTTATCATAATTTATAATGTATGGTTAATGTTGTTCCTTTCCCTTTTTCTGATGAGAATTTTGCTTCAGAGCCTATTAATTTTGCTCTATTTTTTATGTTTTCTAGTCCAATACCTTTATTTAATTCATTTGCTGATGAAAATCCA
The DNA here is from genome assembly GCA_045110395.1 of Polaribacter sp. Taxonomy (GTDB): domain Bacteria; phylum Bacteroidota; class Bacteroidia; order Flavobacteriales; family Flavobacteriaceae; genus Polaribacter. Next base: position 10,915 of record JBGCFX010000130.1, on the reverse strand, counting down.
ATACCATTATCTGAAGCGCTAATTAAAAGAGTATCTTCAGTATATTTTAGTGTAACTTTTAAAGTTGATGCTTTTGAATGTTTTATGGTATTAGAAAAGAATTCCTGTAATATTCTAAATATAATGATACCAGATTTAGAATCAATATTAGACTCTTTACCAACAATTTTTAAAGTAGCATCAATAAAATTTAATCGATTAAAACGATCTATTTCTAGTTGAATAGCCTCTTTAAGTTCTATGTTTTTAATTGCTTCAGGATTTATTAATTTAGATAAAGCTCTAACTTCATTTAAACCTTTAGAAATGGTTTCAGAAACATCATCTATAGTATCTTTTGTAGCTGTTTGCAACTGAATTTTAGCTAAAGTTAACAACTGCCCAATATTGTCATGGAGTTCCCAGCTTATATTACGTAAGGTTTCTTCTCTTATTTCTATTTGCGTTTCTGCAATTTCACGTTCAAAGCGTTTTTTGGCATCTTCTTGCTCTTTTAGTAATTTATTTTTCCTATTCTGAAAAATAACAAAAAGACTTATAACAGTTCCTGTTAAAAGAATTACAATTACAGATGTAACTACAAAGATTAATTTTCCTCCTTCTTCATCCATATAAAACCTAATGAGTAACAAGTGTATAAAATTACATTTAGACCAACTAAAATTATAGTCCTAAATTCATATTCAGCATCAAATGTTTTAGAATAAATTGTAAAAGGAACTAAACCAACATTAAATAGTAGTAGGCCTACAGAAATCCAAAAACCTAATTTGTTTTTTACGTTTAAAACTTGGTTGCTATTTAAAACTTCAGAAAAAAACATAAATGATCCTACAACAGTAATTATTGATCCTGTAATGTAAGTTTTTATATGATTATGCTCCCAACTTTGAGTGAAAAAATCAAAAAAAGCGATTATTAAAAATATAAGAATCCCAGAGAGCATAATTTTTTTTTGACGTTTATTTACTAAAATAGAATAATACCAACAGAAATAAAATAAATAGCTAAAAAAGAAGAATAAAATATAAATCCACATACTATTTTTTTCAAATATCCAAGCAGAAATAGCACCATATGTATCTGTTAAAACAACATACCATAGAAAATAAAGAAAATATTTTTCTTTTGTATTTACATATTTAGGATAGTAAATGGTAGCTAAAACTGCTGCTAATAATTCGAAAAAATTAATGACAAATAATAAGTGGATAATTTGCATAATTTTACTCTAAATTGTTGGGTGGTATTCCTTGATGTCCAGCATTTAAACCATCAACATCCTCTATTACTTCATCATCATCAGATTGATAGAAAAAATTATTTGTATTCTTATTTTTTTGCCCTTTATTATACGTAGGCATAAAGAATACTGTACTAAAACCAGGTGTTTTAACTTCTGTATCATTTTTTGGATATGCACCAAAATATACACGTAAGCTAATATTTTTTAATTTTTTCTTTTTAGCTTCTTTCTCTACATAAGCAATATATTGTTTTAGCGTTTCTAGATTGAATGAAACGTCTCTAACATCTTCTACTAAATTTTCATCTTTTTTAAAATGCCCATTATTATTTAAAATTTCATTTAAAAAAGTAGCTCTTGTTTTTATATATTCTTTTTGTAGCACTGCTGCTCTTTCATATGAAATGGCTTCTTTTGGTTTTTCTGAGTTTTGCTCTTCGCAACAAGATGAAAAAGCGATTATAAAACACATTAAAGTTAAAAATTTTTTGTTTGTAAATTTCATTTTAAATATTTTTTGAGGTTAATTAAAGCCAATTTACAGTTTTTAATCATTAAAAAAAATCAAGATATATTTAATTTAAATATATATCTTATTTTCAGATACTTAACTTATTTTTTTGTGATTTTTAAAGTAAAGTGTATAATAAAAAAGGGTGTTTTTCCTATATTGTTTTTAAGGATTTTCCTATTGCCAAATTTAATGACTTCTAATAGTTTTGTATTGTAAATGAATAATTTATAATTATACATTTTCTTTAGGGGAAATTGCTTAAAACATCTTAATCTTTTTAGAATAAGATGTTTTTTATTTGAGATCTAGTCAAAAAAGTGAAAACCCTTAAAACATACCATTATTTTCTCTTAGTCATTTCAGTTATTAACCTCTTGTCCAAATTTTAAATTTGAAGCAATTTTGTATCAGTTATTTGCAAATACTAAAATGGCGAAAACCGAAAAGCCAATGTTAAATAGAGTAGGTAAAATTAAATTAAATTGTTATGAATTTAGAAAAAAGAATTATTGAAAAAGAGTTAGAATTAAGAAATCAAAAAAAAGAGTATGATTATGAAATTTCTTCACTTATAGATTCTCCAAAATGTTATTTAGAGAAAAATTTGAATTTAAATTCAATTGAAAGAGAATGTTTAAATAATTATCCTAAGGATTTTTTAAAAGGTTTGGTTTTTACGACAAAATTAGCTTTAGATAATAATTGGGATATTAAAATTGATTTTGGTGGAGATAATCCTAAAGCGTTAAGTAAACCTCCAAAGAAAATCAATTGGTATGCGTCTCATGATTGGAAAAATCAAAAAACTGAAATTGGAATAAGAAAAGAATTTTAAACTATTTATTATGAAAAAATTAAAAATATCAATATTTATTTTTGTAATGATATTGTTACAAAACTGTAAAGCTAAGTATCCAATAATACCTGTGTCTACCACTTTTGGAAAAGTTTCTTCCTATGCAGGTACTTGTGAAAGTGCACAAGGTTTCTGTTCAGAAGTAACAGATACTTTTTCAAATGGAACAATACAGAGGGTTAAAAAAAGGTTTGATATGAAACTCAACAAAGAAAGTATTTCTGAGGATTTTATCAATAAAATAATAAAGACTAAAACTTTTACTGTTGAAAATGATTTTTATATTTCTGAAGAATTAACTAACAGGTTGATTGAAAAAGAGAAGAATAAAGAATATAAAATAAAAATAAAAAAAGGTGATTACCCAGTAAAAATTGAAGGTAGAGATGAGAATTTAAAAATAATAATATATTTCAAACCACCTGCAGATGTATATGTTAATGGCAAATATATGGGCAAATATGATTTTGTAATAATTATTAATTAAAGTATAAATATTTATAAAAAGCTATCTTTAGTTAGATAGCTTTTCTATTTTTACAAAATGAAAAAAATTGAACATATAGGTATTGCAGTTAAAGATTTAGAAGCATCTAATATTTTATTTGCATCTCTTTTTGGGAAACCACATTATAAGATAGAAGAAGTAATTTCTGAAGGTGTAAAAACTTCATTTTTTAAATCTGGGCCTAATAAAATAGAATTGCTACAAGCAACAAATCTTGAAAGCCCGATTGCAAAATTTATTGATAAAAAAGGAGAAGGAATTCATCATATTGCATTTGCAGTTTCAGACATACATGCTGAAATAAAACGTCTTAAAAAAGAAGGTTTTACAGTTTTAAATGATCCTCCAAAAAAAGGTGCAGATAATAAATTGGTTACTTTTTTGCATCCAAAGACAACAAATGGAGTTCTTATTGAGTTATGCCAAGAAATCAATTAGTTAAAATACTATTAAGAGTTCTTATAAAATGACTTCGAATTAGTATCTTGCCATCTTAAAATAGTACATTAAAATGTCTTCAAAATTTGATTCTTATCAAAAAAAACGATTGCAATCTTCTTACATTTCTGTTGTAATTAGTATTGCTTTAGTGCTATTTATGGTAGGTGTTTTAGGGTTGGTTTTGCTAAAATCTACAAAGGTTACCAATTATTTTAAAGAAAAAGTTGCGATGACTTTATTTTTAAAAGACCAAGTTACAAACGAGCAAATTTTTACTTTTAAAGAAGCTTTAAAAAAAGAAGATTTTTCTAGAAAAGTAGTTTACATCAGCAAAGAAAAAGCAGCAAAACAATATAGTAAAGAAATTGGAGAAGATTTTTTAGAATTTCTGGGAGAAAACCCACTAAAAAACGGAATAGATATCTATCCAAAAGCAGATTTTGTAACTCCAGAAAAAATGCTGGAATTAGAAAAAAGATTCGCAAAAAATAAATTTGTAATCGATGTTTCTTACGATAAACCTTTAATTGAATTGCTCACAAAAAACATTAAAAGAATTAGTTTTTGGTTATTAGTTGTTAGTGGTTTTTTTGGTTTTGTGGCTATTATTTTAATTAATAGCTCAATAAGATTATCTATTTACTCCAAAAGGTTTAATATTAAAACGATGCAAATGGTAGGCGCAACTAAAGGTTTTATTAGAAAACCTTTTTTATGGCAAGGAATTAAATTGGGAATTATTGGAGCTTTCGTTGCCTTAATAGGTTTGGCAATAGTAATTTATTATGTAGACAAATACATACCCACTTTAGCATTGATTAAAGATTATATTTCTCTAGGATATTTAGTTGCAGGCGTTTTAGTTTCTGCATTTATAATTACTTGGTTAAGTACATTTTTTGCCACTCAACGCTTTTTAAATTTGCAAACAGACGAACTTTATTATTAAACTTATGGACAATCAAAAAATAGAAGAACAAGAATTTTTATTTGGTAAAAAAAACTACATTGTTATGATTATTGGCCTAATCGTAATTGCTTTAGGATTTATCTTTATGGCTGGTGGAGGTAGTGATGATCCAGCTGTTTTTAATGAAGAAATTTATAATTGGCAAAGAATTAGATTAGCACCAACATTAGTAATTATTGGTTTAGGAATCGAAATTTATGCTATTTTATTAAACCCTAAAAAGTAATAATGAATATTTTAGAATCAATTGTTTTAGGAATAATTCAAGGTTTAACAGAATTTTTACCAGTTTCTTCTAGTGGGCATTTAGAACTCGCAAAAGCTATTTTAGGAGATACTTCTGTGCCAGAAGAAAGTTTAACTTTTACAGTAGTTTTGCACTTTGCAACAGCCTTAAGTACTTTGGTTATTTTTAGAAAAGAAGTTGCAGAAATTATTAAAGGATTGTTTCAGTTTAAATGGAATGAAGAATTTAGATTCTCTTTAAAAATTGTCATTTCTATGATTCCTGCAGTGTTTGTAGGGTTGGTTTTTGAAGAAGAGTTAGAATCTTTTTTCGGAGGAAAAATCTTATTAGTAGGAGTCATGTTGTTAGTAACTGCTATTCTTTTACTTTTGGCAGATAAAGCTAAAAACACCAATAAAAAAGTATCTTTTTCTAATTCTGTAATAATTGGTATTTCTCAAGCCATTGCTATGTTGCCAGGTATTTCTAGATCTGGTGCCACAATTTCTACCTCAGTTTTATTAGGTGTAGATAGAACAAAAGCAGCTCGTTTTTCTTTTTTAATGGTAGTTCCTTTAATTTTTGGTAAAATTGGGAAAGATATTTTAAGTGGAGATTTGAATTTCCAATCTTCAGAAATGATTTCTATTTCTGCTGGTTTTATAGCTGCATTTTTAGCGGGTTTATTAGCTTGTAAATGGATGATTGCCTTGGTTAAAAAGAGCAAACTATCTTATTTTTCTTTGTACTGTGCAATTGTAGGTTGTATAGCAATTGGTTACGCACTTTTTAACTAATGTATTCTTATTTTTTATAATGATAAAAATGCTAGAAGACTATCAAAATGGACAAGTTTTATTAATTGATAAACCTTTACATTGGACCTCTTTCCAAGCTGTAAATAAATTACGTTGGCATATAAAACAACGTTTTAATATCAAAAAAATAAAAGTAGGTCATGCAGGTACTTTAGATCCTTTAGCAACAGGTTTGTTAATTATTTGTACTGGTAAACAAACCAAACAAATAGATACTTATCAAGGGCAAATTAAAGAATATACAGGCACTTTTACCCTTGGTGAAACTACACCAAGTTACGATTTAGAAACAGAAGTTGATAAAACATTTCCTACAGCACACATTTCTGAAGAATTAGTACACAAAACTACACAACAATTTTTAGGCGATATTCAACAAAAACCACCTATTTTTTCTGCTATCAAAAAAGATGGAAAACGCTTGTATGAACTAGCCAGAAAAGGAGAAACTACAGAAATAAAGTCAAGAACTGTAACCATTTCAGAATTTGAAATTACAAACATCGATTTCCCAAAAGTAGACTTTAGAGTGGTTTGTAGCAAAGGAACTTATATCCGTTCTTTAGCTTATGATTTTGGTTTAGCTTTAAATTCGGGTGCGCATTTATCAGCATTAAGAAGAACAAAAATTGGAGATTTTTCTGTGGATAATGCTTTGTCTATTGAAGGTTTTATAAAGGGTTTGGAAGAGTAATCTTTTTGGAATAAAATTAGTTAGCAGCTGGTGCAAACAACAAATCTGTTGGAGTATCAACATCATATAAATATTGATATCCTTTAGATTCTTTTTTACAAAAAGGCTCTAAAAGTTTTACCATTTCTATAAAACTTTCTATAGTTAAAATACAGAAAAAAGTTTCATTGTCTTTGGTTAAAATTCCTTCATCAGTTTTAAACAGACCAAAAATTAAGTTGCATTCTTCAGTATCTATAAAATTGACTTGAGATAAATCTAATTTTTGTTTTTTATTGATAATTGTATCAATTAATAAATCTCTAAATAAAATTGCTTCTGCTTTATCAAAATTAAACAAACGAACTATATTTTCTTGAAGTCCATTATAATCCTCTAGGTAATCTAATTTCATATTACTTTAAAATAACATTTTTAAGAAATGATAGGAGTCGTTTTTAACAAATAAAATTCAGATGTTTGCTAAAAACTAAAAACTAAAAACTAAAAACTAATTCTAATGCGCTTCCAACCAATTATCACCAATATCCATTTCTACATCTAAAGGAACACTCATTTTAAAAGCGTTTTCCATTTCGTGTTTAATAATTGGTTTTATGGTTTTTAATTCGTCTTTATGAGCGTCAAAAACCAATTCATCATGCACTTGCAATAGCATTTTCGATTTGAAATTTTCTTTTTGAAATCTGTTGTGAATGTTAATCATTGCCAACTTAATAATATCTGCTGCAGAACCTTGAATTGGCGCGTTTACAGCATTTCTTTCAGCTCCAGATCTAACCATAGCATTTCTAGAATTGATGTCTTTTAAATACCTACGTCTGTTTAAAACGGTTTCTACATAGCCTTTTTCTCTAGCAAAATCTATTTGTGCAGACATATATGCTTTTAATTTTGGGTAGGTTTCATAATAGGTATCAATTAATTCTTTGGCTTCACTTCTGCTTAAATTGGTTTGGTTACTCAAACCAAATGCAGAAACTCCATACACAATCCCAAAATTAACTGTTTTTGCGTTGCTTCTTTGTTCACGAGTCACGTCATTTATATCTACATTAAAAACTTTTGCAGCTGTAGAAGCGTGAATGTCTTCTCCGTTTTTAAAAGCATTTATCATATTATCTTCCTCACTTAAAGCAGCAATAATTCGCAATTCTATTTGGCTATAATCTGCTGCTAATAAAACGTGGTTTTCATCTTTTGGCACAAATGCTTTCCTAACTTCACGACCTCTTTCTGTTCTAATAGGTATGTTTTGTAAATTTGGGTTGTTAGAGCTCAATCTACCTGTAGCAGCAACAGCTTGAGCATATACTGTATGAATTCTATTGGTTTTTGGGTTGATTTCATTAGGCAAAGCATCAACATAAGTACTTAATAATTTTTTATATTGACGATATTCTTGAATATCTCTAATAATTTTATGATCTTTTGCTAAGTAAGATAAAATATCTTCACCAGTTTTATATTGCCCAGTTTTTGTCTTTTTTGGTTTTTTTACCAGTTCTAATTTTTCGAATAGAATGATTCCTAATTGTTTTGGCGAACCAATATTAAATTCTTCACCTGCTTGTTCGTAAATACTTTTTTCAAGTCTGTTGATGTCATCAGTTAAGGCAACAGAAAGTGTTTTTAGAAAATCTACATCTACGTTAATTCCCTCAATTTCCATAGCTGTTAAAACGGATACTAATGGCAATTCAATTTCATTGAATAACTTTGTAACGTTACCAGATGCTAACTCGCTTGTAAATAATTGTTTTAATTGAAACGTAATATCTGCATCTTCTACAGCATATTCTGTTTGGTCTGCAATGGGTACAACTCTCATAGAAAGTTGGTTTTTTCCTTTTTTACCAATTAATTCTGTGATAGAAACAGGTTGATAATTCAAATAGGTTTCAGCCAAAACATCCATATTGTGTCTCATATCTGGATTGATGAGGTAATGTGCAATCATGGTATCAAACAACTTCCCTTTTACAGGCATATTATAGTTGGATAAAACTTTGATGTCGTATTTTAAATTATGACCAATTTTTTCAATATCAGATTCGAAAAAGGGTCTAAATTCTTCTAAAATTATTGCTGTTTCTTCTTGATTTTCGGGGAAGGAAACATAATATCCTTTACCAATTTCAAAAGAAAAAGCGATTCCTATCAACTCGACTTCTAAAGCTTTTAAGCCTGTAGTTTCTGTATCAAAACAAACAGAAGTCTGTTGCATTAGTTTTTTTATCAATAATTTTCTCGATAATGGAGAGTCTATATGTTGATAAAAATGATTCGTGTTTTCAATGGTTTTAAAACCAGAAGCAGTTTCCTCTTCAGAAATAGAACCAGTTCCTGGTGCTGCAAATAAATCGAATTGACCTTCTGTGGTTTTTGGTTGTTGGTTTTTGTTTGTTGGTTTAGATTTCTCAGCTTCGTTCGAAATGACATCAGAAGAGTTTGTAGCAGTTGCGTTTTCATCAGCAAAAGTTCGTAAGAAATTGGTTAATAAATTTCTAAATTCTAACTCGTTAAAAAGTTCAGTAACTTTTTCTTTATTTGGTTGGTCTAAGGTAAAATTATCAGCATCAAAAGTTACAGGAACATCTAACATAATGGTTGCTAATTGTTTTGAAAGCAAACCTAATTCTCCATTCGCCTCAATTTTCTCTTTCATTTTCCCTTTTAGTTCATGCGTATTTGCTAAAAGATTTTCCATAGAACCATAAGCAGCTATAAACTTTTTGGCAGTTTTTTCTCCAACTCCAGGCAAACCAGGAATGTTGTCAGCAGAATCTCCCATCATTCCTAAAAAATCGATGACTTGCTCAGGAGTTTCAACTCCAAATTTCTCTTGTACTTCTGGCACTCCCCAAATATCATAACCACCTCCAAAACGAGGTTTGTACATAAAAATATTTTCAGAAACTAATTGCGCAAAATCCTTATCAGGAGTTACCATAAAAGTTTTATAGCCTTCCTTTTCAGCTTGTTTAGAAAGCGTACCAATTACATCATCTGCCTCAAAACCTTCTTTTACCATAATTGGTATATGCATGGCTTTTAAAATCTCATAAATATAAGGCACAGCCAATTTAATTGCTTCAGGAGTTGCATCTCTGTTAGCTTTGTAGGCTTCAAACATTTCTACTCTATCTACACTACCACCTTTGTCAAAACAAACTGCTAAATGATCTGGTCTCTCACGTTTAATTACATCTAAAAGTGAGTTCATAAAACCCATAATTGCAGAGGTATCTAATCCTTTAGAATTTATTCTTGGGTTTTTGATAAAGGCATAATATCCACGAAAAATTAATGCATAAGCATCAACTAAAAAAAGTCTTTTTTGGTCTGACATTGAGTTGTTTTTACTATTAAAAATGATGTTTAAGATAGAAATGAGTGATTTAATTATTTGTCACTGCAGACTCTGCAGTAAAGCTACAAAACTTTAACAAGACCTTAAAATTCATTCGATATTTTACAAGTATCTTTGTTAACATTTTATAAAATAAATTTCTTTTATGAGAATAGCAATTAGGCTAATTATCTTGTTTTCCATTATTATTTTGCTAGAAGTCTATGCTTTTCAGGCAATAAAAACAATCACAAAAAATAAAATCATTCGTTATTCTTGGCTGTTTGTAAGCATAGCTGTGTATGCAAATTTTTTATATGTAGCTTTTACATATGATAGAAGTCAAGGACAGACACCACAATTTCAAATGGCAATGGGTTTATTGCTTACGGTTTTAATTCCGAAATTAGTTGTGCTTATTTTTATGTTTGGCGAAGATATTTACAGGTGGTTCTTGAAATTAATATCTGCAGTTTCTAGTGGAGAGACAAACTCTTTAGCAGGTAGAAGAAAATTTATTTCGCAATTGGCTTTAGGTTTGGCTGCTGTTCCTTTTGTAGGTTTTATTTACGGAATCATTCAAGGAAAATACAATTACAAAGTTTTAAAATACCAACTTAGTTTTAAAGATTTACCAGATGCTTTTGATGGATATACGATTACTCAAATTTCAGACATTCATTCAGGAAGTTTTACCAATAAAGAAAAAATACAGTATGGAGTTGATTTAATTAACGAGCAAAAATCTGATTTAATGCTATTTACAGGAGATATTGTAAATAACAAAGCTGATGAAATGGATGATTGGATCGATGTTTTTGCTCAATTAAAAGCCAAAGAAGGTAAATATGCCATTTTAGGAAACCATGATTATGGAGATTATATGGATTGGAAAAATCCACAAGAAAAAGTAGATAATTTTCAAAAAGTAAAAGATATTCACAAACAAATTGGGTTCGATTTATTATTGGATGAGCATCGTTATTTAGAAAAAGATGGACAAAAAATTGCACTTTTAGGCGTAGAAAATTGGGGAAAAGGATTCAATCAAGCAGGTGATTTAGAAAAAGCTTCTGCAAACGTAAAAAAAGAAGATTTTAAAATTTTAATGACCCATGACCCAAGCCACTGGGAATACAAAGTAAAAGATAACGATTTCAATTATCACCTAACCTTAAGTGGTCATACACATGGCCTGCAAATGGGTATAGAAATTCCTGGTTGGTTTAAATGGAGTCCTTCTAAATATGTGTACAAACAGTGGGCAGGTTTGTACCAAGAATTTGGTAG
>JBGCFX010000129.1:0-2673 GCA_045110395.1 Polaribacter sp. | reverse complement strand
TGAGGGCAGATAAGGTGCATAATTTTCAGCTTTTTCAAATCTGCGTAAAAAATCTTTTTTATCAATATTTAATAGCTTGCAAAATTCTAAAGTATCTAATGGTTTTACTTGATTGGGTTGCACCATAACATCATAAGAAAGCTGGTTTGCCACCAATAATTTCCTATTTCTATCATAAACATAACCACGTTCTGGATAATCATAAATAATTTTTACAGCGGCATTATGAATGGGATCATAACTCTCATGTTTAATTATTTGTAATTGAAACAGGCGTCCAATAAAAATTAATCCGATTAAACTGATTAAAAAATAAAGTAAAAAACTTCTTTGCATTATTTGCTTTTGGTAAAAATATAGGTTCCTAAAAAGTACAGTAGTAACGTAAAAATACTCGAATAAAGTGTATTTAACAATACGTTAGAAAAATTATTGAAACTAAAATTAGCAAAAGAAAAGTAAATAAGATGATGAATTATAGTTAAAGTTACCACATAGTTAAAAGTTTTACCAAAAGACTCTGACTTTAACCTAAAAAAAGGATAATCTGCAACTAATTTTCTGAAATATAGCCTTACAAAAAACAACCTTAGATACGCTATACATAGAATTGAAAATGCGTGAATTCCACCAGAATCAGCAAAAAAATCAATAATTAAGCCTAATAAAAAGGCATAAAAAAGAAAGGGAATTCTATTTTCTTTAAGAGGGTATAAAAATACAAAAACGATATATAAGTATGGGTTAATAAAACCTAAGAATAGAATATTATTCAACACAAAAACCTGCAATAAAAGCAGTGAGATAAATAAAACAGGTGTGTTTAAAGGTTTATTCATTCTGTATTTCTAACAATCTTATTTCCTCTTTATTTAGGTTTTTAATTACATAAACATAACCTAAATTACTCATGTCATTAAAAAGTTGTACATCAACTTTATTATCTGCTGTATTTCCTTTGTTGATTTTAGAAATGGTGCCAATTAGAACTCCTTCAGGAAAAATTGTTGATTTTCCACCAGTTTCTACAGTATCTCCAATTTGTAGTGGAGCTTGTCTTGGAATATCAGAAAGCTGAACTATGTTATAATTTGCTCCATCCCAACCTAAAGTACCAAAATAATTACTGTTTTTTAAGCGTGCATTTATTTTACTGTTTCTATTTAATATCGATTGAACTCTGGCATAACTTCCAGAACTATTATCAGTAATACCAATTACACCCAAGCTATTCACCACAGCCATTTCTTTATCAATTCCTTGGTTTAACCCTTTGTTTATTGTTAAGAAATTAAAGTTTTTAGCATAATTATTATTGATAATTTTTGCAGTAGTAAATGTATATTTTTGATGATACTTGATAGAATCTACAACTGTAGAATCGATATTGAAAACAACAGAATTGTTTTTTTCTAAAAGGTTTTTGAGTCGTGTGTTTTCTTCTGCTAAAAGTTCATTTTCAGATTTTAAACCCCAGTATTCAGAAACGCTTGATGCCTGCGAATATAATCCACCAGTAAAAAAGTTTGCCGAATTTACAAACTTACTTTTATGAAATTGAAGGTTGTTAAACGTTAACGCAAGTGAAATAAATGCTAACAATAAAAAAAACAGAAAGTATTTAAACTTCTGAAAAAAGTAAATTAGTTGTTGCATTGATAAAGCTTAAAAATGCTAGTTCATTAGCACATTCTTATATTTACTAAGTTCTTTTAAAGCAATTCCTGTTCCACGAACCACAGCTCTTAAAGGGTCTTCTGTAACATAAACAGGTAAATCTGTTTTACGAGATAAACGCTTGTCTAAACCTCTTAACATAGATCCACCACCTGCTAAATAAATTCCAGTATTGTAAATATCGGCCGCTAATTCTGGAGGAGTTTTAGACAACGTTTCCATAACAGCGTCTTCAATTCTAAGAATAGATTTATCTAAGGCTTTTGCAATTTCTCTAAATGAAACTTGCACTTGTTTTGGTTTACCACTCAGTAAATCTCTACCTTGAACCAACATTTCATCTGGAGGAGTTTCTAAATCTTCTGTAGCAGCACCAATGGTGATTTTTATTTTCTCTGCAGTAGTTTCACCAACATGTAAATTATGTTGTGTTCGCATATAATACATAATATCACTCGTAAATAAATCTCCTGCTACTTTTACAGATTGATCACAAACAATACCACCTAAAGCAATAACCGCAATTTCTGTTGTACCTCCACCTATATCAATAATCATATTTCCTTTTGGTTCCATGATATCTATACCAACACCAATTGCAGCAGCCATTGGTTCGTATATTAAATAGATCTCTTTAGCATTCATGTGCTTTGCAGAATCACGAACCGCTCGTTTTTCAACCTCTGTAATTCCAGAAGGAATACAAATTACCATTCGTAAAGCTGGAGGAAATAATTTCTTTTTAATAGAAGGGATTTTCTTCACAAACTCCTTAATCATCTCTTCTGAAGCTTGGAAATCTGCAATAACTCCATCTTTTAAAGGACGAATTGTTTTGATATTTTCATGCTTTTTTCCTTGCATCAAGTTAGCTTCTTGACCAATAGCAATAATTTTACCAGTAACTCTATTTCTTGCTACAATAGAAGGGCTGTCAATAACCACCTTTCCATTGTGAATTATCAACGTGTTTGCGGTTCCTAAATCAATCGCAAT
>JBGCFX010000128.1:0-5433 GCA_045110395.1 Polaribacter sp. | reverse complement strand
GGCATTTCTCTACTTACGACATTATCTGCGTAAAGCTCTGTAATACATTCTAAATTTTTTCCTTTTTGGCACATCTGTTGCCATTTTTTTTGCTACTTCTTGTGTGTTCATAATTTTGTTTTTTGATTGATTTTTAAAGTTAAGAAAAAAAATAAAAAGGAGATGTTAAATTAACTAACTGCTTCTTTATACACTTTTAAACAACGTTCTCTGGCAAATTTATGTTCGACAATTTCTTTACAATAATCTAATTCTTGGAATTCTGGAACCCACTTTTTGATGTATTTTAAGTCCTTATCAAATTTTTTAATCTGAGTTGTTGGGTTAAAAATTCTAAAATAAGGAGATGCATCTACACCAGAACCAGCAACCCATTGCCAATTACCAATATTGCTAGACATTTCATAATCGTGTAATTTTTCTGCAAAATAGGCTTCACCCCATTTCCAATCTATCAATAAATGTTTGCATAAGAAACTCCCTACCAACATTCTCACTCTATTGTGCATAAAACCAGTTTGGTTTAATTCACGCATTCCTGCATCTACTAAAGGATAACCAGTTTCTCCTTTGCACCAAGATTCGAACTCTTTTTCGTTATTTCTCCATACAATTCTGTCGTATTTAGGTTTAAAACTACCTTTTACTGTATGAGGAAAATGCCACAGAATTTGCATAAAAAACTCCCTCCAAATCAATTCTTTCAAAAATGTGATATTATCACTTTTAGAGGCTTTTTCTACCATTTTTCGAACACTTACTGTTCCAAAACGTAAATGTGTTCCTAGTTTTGAAGTGGCATCTTTTGCTGGGAAATTTCTTGTTTCTTCATATTCATTAATGAGTTTTGTAGAAACTTTATACGATTCAACTTTTATAGAAGACTGACTAAAACCAATATCTTTTAATAATAAAAATTGATGTGATTCGTTTTTAACAAAATTGTCTAAATAATCTTCTGAAGGATAAAATTGAATACCTCTTTCTTGAAAAGCTTCCAACCATTTTCTTGAATAAGGAGTATATACTTTGTAAGCAGTACCATCTTTTTTTACAATCTCATTTCTTTCAAAAATTACTTGGTCTTTATAGGTTTTAAACTGAATATTTTTTTCAGCTAAAAAATCTTTAATTTCTGTATCTCTTTCAAGAGCATAAGGTTCATAATCGTGATTGGTATAAACTGTATCTATAGTATGCTTTTCTGATAGTTTTGAGTAGACATCTATTGGTTTTCCATAAAAAACAGCTAAAGAACTGCCCACTTTTTTCAATTCAATATAGATGTTTTCTAACTCTTGATGAATGAAAGAAACTCGTGCATCATCTTTAGGTAGTTTAGAAAGAATTTCATCATCAAAAATAAAAATAGGAATTACTTTTTTATCTGACTTTAATGCGTGAAATAACCCACAATTATCCTCTAAACGTAAATCTCTTCTAAACCAAAATATGTTGATTGCTGTTTTCATTTATATACTTTTTAAATTTGCCAAAAATTCACGAACTTTAATTTTAAATTCGTGAATTCTGGGCAAAAATATTAAGGTTTTTATTATTTTTTATATTCTCCAAAAAGTTCTATTAACTTTTCACTTCTAAATTTAAATATTTTTTCTAATTGTGGTTTTACTAAAATTGGATGAAACAATCTTCCTAAAAAACCTAAAGGTACTTTGTAGTATATTAAATCTTCCATTTCTACGCCACCTTCTATTTCCTTAATAAAATGCGTGTGATGCCATAAAGCGTAAGGTCCATAAAGTTGTTCATCTGTAAAATAATTCAAATGTTCTACCTGCGTAATTTTAGAGACCCATTTTGTTTTTATACCTAAAAGAGGAGTTACTTCATAACTAATTAATTGACCTGCATAAGTTGGTTTTTCTGCACCATCAATAATTTTAAATCCCATTTCTTTTGGTGTCATTTTCTCTAAATTTTTAGGGCTTTTTAAAAAATCCCAAGCTTCTTGTAACGAAATAGGAACGTTTTGTTTTTTATGAAGTTTGTACATATTTTTATTAATTATGAATTAAAATATAGAGATTTAAAGAGGTTGCAATGCACAACCAAATCATATAAGGCAATAGTAAGTATTTATAATTTTTAACTTTTTTACTCAAATTAAAAAAGTAATAAAATAGGAGAGAAGTCAATAAGGTAATGCTAATGAGCCCAAATAATACTAAATGTTGATTGAAAACAATGTAATTCCAACTTACGTTTAAAATAAACTGAATAAGAAAAATAGCTCTTAATTTTAGTGTGTTTTCTGATAAAAATAGTTTTCCTAAATAGATAGAAAAACAAATCATAATTAATGTCCAAGCTGCACCAAAAACCCAACCTGGAGGTGTCCAAGGAGCTTTGTTGATATTAGTATACCAATCTCCCATTGGTCCATTATTCATTAACCAACTACCAATAGCTAAGCCACCAAAATTGATGATTAAAAATAAAATAGTTGGTTTTAATTGTTTCATTCTTTATGATTTGGCTTGAAGCTCTTCAATTTTCTTTAAAAGATTATCTGCTTCTAAATATTTTTGATCACTATCACTTCTATTAATAGATTGCAGCTTAAAACCTTCTTCCATTAATTTTTTATATTTTTCTTGCAATTTTTCTACTTCAGATTTCTTTTTAAATAAACCAAACATATTTTTAAGATTTTAAGTGTTTTGTAATTTTAGAACTCAATGGTTTTGTAATTGAAAAGTAATAATCTATCAATTTTCCTTCAGGAGAAATTAAATATTTTTGAAAGTTCCATTTTACAGAAGAACTTTTTTTATTATTAAATTCTCTAGACGTTAACCAAGTATATAAAGGATGTTTGGTATCACCTTTCACATCCACTTTTTCAGTGATTAAAAATGAAACCCCATAATTTACTTGGCAAAATTCTTGAATTTCATCAGAATTACCTGGTTCTTGTTTCCCAAATTGATTGCAAGGAACTCCAATTACAACTAAATTATCTTTATAAGTTTCATGCAGTTCTTCTAGGCCTTTATATTGAGGTGTAAAACCACATTTTGAGGCTACATTTACAAATAATAAAAATTTATTTTTGTAGGTTGATAAATTGATAGGTTTACCTTGTAAACTATCAATTTTAATATCATAAATAGATGTCATTTTGTGTGTTTTTAGATTTTGAAACTTACAATACCACAATCTAGTTCAAAAATTTGACCAGAAATGGATTTAGCTTTATCAGAAATTAAAAAAGCGGCCAAGTCTGCAACTTCTTCTGGTTTTAAAAATTTTTTAAGAGGATGACGTTCTGTGATATTTTCTATCATTCTTTCATTTCTTAATAATTTTGAAGCTAAATCTGTATCTGTAACAGTTGGTGCAATTGCGTTTACTCGAATTGTAGGTGCTAATTCTGCTCCTAAAGATTTTGTAAGACCTTCTACTGCAGATTTAGAAGCAGCAACACTTGCGTGAAAAGGCATTCCTAATTTTGCTGCAACTGTGCTGAATAGTAAAATAGATGGGTTATTACCGTTTTTTAATTTTGGTAAATAATGTTGTATAGCTTTTACAGCACCAATCACATTTATTTCAAAATCGTTTCTAAAATCTTCTAATTTTAGTCTAGAAATTGGTTTTAGATTAATGCTTCCTGGGCAGTAAATTAAGGTATCTATTGCTTCTATTTCTGGTAAGTCTTCTGTGAGAATATCACAAGAAAAATGTGTGAGATTAGTGTGGGAAAGCAGAGGAGGAGTTCTACTAATATTAATTATTTTGTTATCTTTTACTAAAGAATTGATAATCGAATTTCCAATTCCTTTGCTTCCACCAATCACTAAAATTTTATTCATAAATGCGCTTTATCTTCTACCTTTCAAGCGCTTTTCAATTTTTTGTTTAACTGCAGTTAAGCGCTTCATTTGATCCATAATTTCTGGATCTTTTTCTAATTTATATACTTCGTTTAATTCTAAAATTAGTGCTTTTACTTCTCTCGAAGCTAAAATTCTATCACTAGTAGTTTTAAACGAAAATTTTCTGTTTTCAAATTCAATAGCTCTCTCTAATAATTCCATTCTATATTTTTGCTGTTATCAATATTGGCAATATAAATATAAAAGTTAGAAATGCAAGAAAAATCGAGGTTTTTTATGCTGTTAAAGGTTTTCCTTTTAAACGTTTTTCAATTCTTTTTTTAATTACTGTTAAGCGTTTCATAATATCCATAATCTTAACATCTTTGTTTTGTTTGTAAATTTCATTTAAACTTAAAATTAAAGATTTTGCTTCTCTTGCTGCCAAAACACGATCGCTCGTAGTTGGAAATCTCATTTTTCTAGTTTCAAATTCTAATGCTTTGTTTATTAAATCCATAACTTAATATTTTAATGTTTTTTTAAATTGTTTATCTTTTAGAAATGGCATTGTTAGATATTTGTTTTTGTCTTGTACATTTAAACCTTCCTTTTTCGAAAGTTCTTAATTGTTGATGTTTTGTTTTTCTACCTTGCACTCTTTTTCTCCACATTTTAAAGCTTTTCAGCTTCATTTCTCTTCGCATTAAGTTGATAACTTCTTGTTCTTTTAATCCGAATTGAAAATGTATGGATTCAAAAGTAGTTCTATCTTCCCAAGCCATTTCTATAATTCTATCAATTGCTATACCATCTAATTGTGTCATCTATAGAATTAATTTATGGGTTCATAGAATTCATATTGTTTATCGTTTTCGACTTTTAAATCGACTATTTTGTCAATGAATTTCTTGTTTTCTTTCAATAATTTATTGCTTTTAAATCTTACAAAATTACCTTGAGCGTGAATGCTAAATCCACCAGTTTTGTAAGTATGTAATTGATAAAAAGGAATTGCCCAACTAAAAGTTTGTAAACCTTTATTTATGTGTACTAAAATACCTTTTTCTCTAAGTTCTATGTTTCCGTAATTAATATCTGAAACTGAGTTCATAAATTTTTGAAATCCTGGCCCAACTTCTTCAATCATCATTCTTTTAGAACCAATACCACCTAATTTTATCGCCTTTAAAAACGAATAAGATTTTCCCAATAAATCATTGAAAATAGCAATTGCTTCTTTATTTGTATGTGTTGTGTTATATATCATTTACACATCAAATATAGTAATGTTTAATGTGTATTAAAAATGGTTAAACAAAAATTAACATAATATTACAATATGTTAAAAAACAAAGGTTTAATCGTTTTTAAGTAGCTTATTTCTGTCAGAAAGAGTGTGTTTTTTTAAAATTCTGTAACTCTCTTCTATTACTTTTGAATTTTTTTTCAAATTCCAAAGAACATCACTCGCTTTTTTTCTTGCAGATTTTATTTCGATGATAGGTTTAGGATAAGTATCACCTAAAATAAAATTACTAAATTGCTGATCTAAAGGCGTCATTAAGTAGGGTTCGTGAATAAAAGGAAG
>JBGCFX010000127.1:0-8086 GCA_045110395.1 Polaribacter sp. | reverse complement strand
TAATGATTATTTTTGCTGTTTTTTCTTCTATAGAAAATGGTATTTCTTTTCAAACTTTTTTGCCTTTATTTTTTGCACCAATGGGATTTGTAATGTTTTATGAAATGAAAAAAATTAAAAAAGAATTAGCTACAAGAAAATAAAATGAATCAAGAAAAAATAATTTCGAAGACCATAGGTTTTGTAAAAAACGAATTAAGAAATGCTGAAGGTGGTCATGATTGGTTTCATATAGAGCGTGTTTTTAAAAATACTATTTTAATTGCTAAAGATGAAAAAGTTGATATTTTTGTAGTTTCTTTAGCAGCGCTTTTACACGATATTGCTGATCCAAAATTTTATAATGGAAATGAAACTATTGGCCCTAAAATAGCAACAAATTTTCTTACTGAACAACAGGTTGATAAAGATGTTATTACACACATTATCAATATTATAAAACATATTTCTTTTAAAAATTCTTTTGACAAACTGAGTGAAAAGTTCACATCTAAAGAACTAGAAGTGGTGCAAGATGCAGACAGATTAGATGCAATTGGCGCTATTGGTATTGCTCGTTGTTTTAATTATGGTGGGTTTAAAAATAGAGCTTTGTATGACCCAGAAATCATCCCAAATTTAGAAATGACAAAAGAGGAATATAAAAATTCTGCTGCTCCAACAATCAATCATTTTTACGAAAAATTATTATTATTAAAAGATAAAATGAATACAGAAACTGGAAAAAGAATCGCAACTGATAGACACCAATTTATGGAATTGTATCTGAAACAATTTTATGATGAATGGGAAGGTTTGAAATAGTTTTTGTTGATGTTTAATTTTTATCAATAAGTTAAAACTATTAAAAAGTGTTTTTTATCAATCGTTTTAAGAGGTTTTTATTTTTTTTGAACATCATTGTAAATCAACAATAAAAAAATACGCTAAAAATGTGTTTATATTAATTATTTTAAATTTAATGGACTTTTGCTACTTCTAAAGCTGTAATTTTGAATTCTAATTCAGAAAGTTTTGCGGCTTTCTCTATAATTTCATCAACTGTTAAATTTGAGTTTGAATTTACACAGTTTAAAAGCTCATTACTTTTAAAAGTGTAATAATTTAATGTTTCTTCTATTTTATCTTCCATTTTTATTTTTTTATCATTATTGAACTAGATTCAACATTTCGCTTCTATATTTTGATGCAGATTTTCCTGTAAATTCTTTAAACAATTTATTAAAGTGAGAAAAATTATTAAAACCACATTCAAAACAAATATCTGTAATACTCATTTTACTTTCTGACAATAGTTTTGTTGCATGTACAACTCTGTACTCATTTACCAATTTTGTAAACGTTTTCCCTGTTGTTTTTTTGAAAAATCTACAAAAAGCAGGAACAGTCATACTCACCAAATCAGCAATTTGATCTAAACTAATATGTTGGTTAAAATTCTCATTTATATGTTTAAAAATAACATCTATTTTACTACTATCTTGTGGTTGTGTTTCAAAAGCAAAACCATCAGCATTTAAAATTGTATAATCATCTGTGGTTGCTAACTCTTTTAAAATATCTAAAAAAGAGATAATTCTATTGGCCCCTTCTAAATCTGCTAAATCTTCAATTTTTGCACCAATTCTCTTTTTAATTTCTATATTAAAACGAATTCCTTTTTTTGCGCGTTCAAAAAGTTGATCGATTGCTGCCATTTCCGGAATTTTAAAGAAATTATCTCCTAAAAAATCGGGTTTAAATTGTATTAATGTTTCAGAACCATTGGTTGTTAAACGATCCATATATCCTAAATGAGGCAAATTAGAACCAATTAAAACCAATTGACTGTTATTAAAATAACTAATATGATTACCTATATGTCTTTTACCTTTTCCTTTATTAACATATACTAGCTCAATTTCTGGATGAAAATGCCAAAATGCTTTTTTAGTTTTTAAAAACTGAACATGTTTTTTTACCAATAAAGAACTACCAAAACTTGGTATTATTTTTTCTAAAGTAGGTTTTGTTTTCACTTAAATAAATTTAAGTACAAATTTACAACACAAAATAAGAATAAGATGCATAGAATTACCTCGATTGTATGCTATTTTAACTTTTATTGAATTTAACAACAATATAACTGATAAAATAGCATATAAATTTGCAAATTCTGATGTTTTTAAAACTTGAATTCCGTCATAAATTTGCAGTGTTATTAATAATAAATATAAAAAAGATGATAGAAAAAGACGGAATACTATTTATATCAATAATGGTATTGTTTACAATTATTTTGATAAGTCAGTTTATAATTATCGGAATAGCATTAAAAAATAAAAAAGAATTCTAAATAATAATAAAAGATGAAAACAACAATTAAAAAATATCTAGTAGTAGTTTTAATGTTAGGAACATTAGTTAATTACGCAAACGAAGTTTCTATAAATTTAGTAGAAGGAAAAAGAGTAAGAGTTGAATATAAAGCTGTAAAAAAAGGACACACCTTATCTATAAAAGATGAAAATGGAGTTATTATTTATAAAAAAGAAATCGAAAAATCTGGTACTTTTTCTAAAATATTTGATTTATCTCAATTAAAAAAAGGAAATTATACAACAGAGTTAGAGAAGGATTTTGAAATAATAATAAAAGATTTCACAGTTTTAGATGGCAAGGTTTCTTTTAAAGGTGAAAAAACAATTTTTAAACCAGTTGTTAGAACAGAAAACAACTTAATTTTAATTTCTAAAATAGCTTTTGATAAAGAGCCTTTAAAAATATCTCTTTATTATAAAGATGAAATCATTTTTTCTGAAACTGTTACAGACAAAGACAACCTATTCAAAAGAGTTTACAAAGTTTCTAAACAGGAAAAAGGAGATTATAGAGTAGTATTAAACACTAATAAAAGATCTTTTATAAAAGATTTTAATTTGTAAATAATATAGTTAATTGGTCATCATTATTAGTTATTTTGATGAAAAAAGCGAGCCTTAATTGGCTCGCTTTTATTTTATAATAATTTATTTGTATTCCTATTTTTATAGGAATACAAATTATTTTTAATTAAAATTAGGCTTTCTTTTTTCTAAAAAAGCAGTGGTACCTTCTCTAAAATCTTCAGTACCAAAAGATTCTCCAAACTCTTCTATTTCTATATCAAAACCATTAACACCATCTTCAAAATTTGCATTAATAGCTCTAATTGCTGCAGAAATTGCCACAGAAGAATTTCTTAAAATTTTACTTGCTAATTTTTCTGCCAAAGGCAATAATTCTTGTTGTGTAGTTACGTGGTTTACCAAACCAACTTCTTTTGCTTCATCAGCAGAAATCATACCTGCTGTCATAATCATTTCCATTGCTTTTCCTTTACCAACTAATTGTGGCAAACGTTGTGTACCTCCATAACCAGGAATTACACCTAAAGAAACCTCTGGCAAGCCCATTTTTGCATTGTCTGATGCAATTCTAAAATGACAAGCCATTGCCAATTCTAAACCACCTCCTAAAGCAAAACCATTTACAGCTGCTATAACTGGTGTAGATAAATTTTGAACATAATCGAACAATAACTCTTGACCTTGTCTTGCCAAATTGGCTCCTTCATCTATAGAAAAATGAGCAAATTCAGAAATATCTGCACCTGCCACAAAAGCTTTTTCTCCACTTCCTATTAAGATAATCACTTTAATGTTTTCATCATCTTCTAAAGCTTCAAAAGCGGTATTTAACTCGTTAATTGTTGCTTTGTTTAAAGCATTTAATTTTTTAGGTCTGTTAATGGTAATTTGTGCTAAAGCATCATTTTTTTGGACTAAAATATTCTCGAAATTCATTTTTATTGATTTTTAGATTCCTGTTTTCACAGGAATAACAGGTTTGTTATTTTTTGGGTAAAATTACTGTAAAAACGGTTCCTATTCCTTCTTTAGATGTAAATGAAATAGTACCATCATAAGCTTCTATAATATTTTTTATCATTGGTAAACCTAATCCCATTCCACTTGATTTAGTGGTGAATTTTGGTTCGAAAATTAAATCTCTAACCTCTTCAGAGATTCCTTTTCCATTATCTGAAACTGTAATTTTTACATTATTTTTTTCTGAAGAAACTTTTACTTCTATCAAAGGATTTTCTTCTCTATCTGTTGCCTGCGAAGCATTTTTAACCAAATTTGTTACAATTCTTATCAATTGTGTTTTATCTAAATTGGCAAATAATTCCTTTTCTTGAGGTAAATATTTAATATAACTTTCATTAAAAATATCTAACGCTAATTTTACAACACCAACAATTTCAATTCTTTCTCTTTTTTGAGTTGGCATTTTTGCGAAATCAGAAAAAGCAGAAGCTATAGAACTCATAACATCTATTTGCTGAATTAAAGTTTGACTGTATTCTGCCAACTTTTCTTTTACTTTTTCATCATCAGGATTAAACTTACGCTCAAAACTTTGTACTGTTAAACGCATTGGCGTTAGTGGATTCTTTATCTCATGAGCCACTTGTTTTGCCATCTCTCTCCAAGCCTGTTCACGCTCACTTTTTGCCAATTTTACTGCACTTTCTTCTAATTGGTCAATCATATTATTGTAAGCATCTACCAAAACTTCTATTTCTGAACTGGCTTCGTCTAAAATAATTTTTTCATTTCTTTCATTTAAACGAGTCTGACGCATTTTGTCGGAAATTGTTTTTATAGAACGTGTAATATAACTTGATAAAAAATAGGCCAAAGCAATCGCAATTAAAAACATTAAAATATAGACCAAGCTTAATCTTGCTATAAATTCTGTTAACTCATCTTCTATTTCTGAATTGTCTTGGGTAAATTGTAGTTCTAAAATACCAATTCTTTTAAATTTAGGGTCGTTTATATACGCATAAGAAGATTGGTATGTTGTTCCTTTTTCTTCTCTGGTAATTAATATCTTATGATTAGAGTTTTGTGATAAAACATTAAGAGTATTGTATTCTAGAGGTTTTATATTGTTATCTTCAAAAGCATTTGTTTTCGAAGAAATTAAAAAATTACCATGTAAATCGAAAATGGTAATATTTATTTTATTGATGGATGAAATCTCGTAAATACGTTCTTGAAAAATTTTAGAGAGGTTTTCTGTTTTTACAGGATACGTAGTTTTATTAGTTAATTCGAGTTCAATCGTTTCTTTTGCAATCGCTTCTTTACGTTCAAAACGCTGAATATTGTAGTCTTTTGTTTGTTCATCATATTGATAAACAGTAACTACCAAAATTAATATTGATGCCAATAGCACCAGTAAAATCATTGATAAAAAAATGCGAATTTTTAAAGAAATATTTTTAAATCGAAACAATATATTTAGTTTTTATAACTGTCTTCAAAAACTGTACCTAAAGACAAAAATATTTTAATTTAAGCTAAAGATAAACAAATAAAAAAAGTCATTACGTTATTTGTAATGACTTTTAGTTTTTTATTAAAAAAAAGAATTAGTAATAATCTCATAAACTTGTGAGATTTCTCAATCACCTAAAAAGACTCATTTTGAAATGACACTCTGCTGTTAAAAATATTCTTCATAAACAAGCTAAAATATCAAACGCAAACTGCGTTTGCTAGCCAACTATGTTTACTATTTTTCCTGGAACAACAATTACTTTTTTAGGAGTTCTACCTTGCAATTGTTCTTGTGTTTTTTCGTTTTCTAAAACTGCTTTTTCAATTTCTTCTTTAGATAAATCTAAAGAAAGTTCTAACGTAAAACGCATTTTTCCGTTGAAAGAAATTGGGTAATTTTTAGAACTTTCTACCAAATGTTTTGCATCAAAAATTGGGAAACCAGCAGTAGAAATACTTTCTTTATTACCTAATTTACTCCATAATTCTTCTGAAATATGTGGTGCATAAGGTGATAATAAAACCAATAAAGGTTCTAAAACTTCTTTCTTGTTACATTTTAAAGCTGTTAAATCGTTTACGGCAATCATAAATGTAGAAACAGACGTATTAAAAGAAAAATTCTCTATATCTTCTTGTACTTTTTTGATTGTTTTATGTAAAACTTTCAATTCGTCTTTAGATGCTTTTTCTTCGGAAACGATAACTCCTTGCTCAGAAATGTATAATTTCCATAATTTCTTTAAGAAAGAATACACACCAGAAATACCTGATGTTTTCCAAGGTTTTGCTTGTTCTAAAGGTCCTAAAAACATTTCGAACAAACGCAATGCATCTGCTCCGTATTCTTTTACAATATCATCTGGGTTTACAACATTGTATTTAGATTTAGACATTTTCTCTACTTCTCTACCTACTTTATAAACACCATCTTCTAAAATGAATTCAGCATTTTTATAATCTGCGTTTAAAGGATGATTTTTAAAACCATCTGTATCTAACTCATCCGAAGCATTTACCAAAGAAACATCTGAATGGATTGGAGTTTTGGTAATCATTACTAAATCTGCAAAATTAGGATCTAATAATTTATTTTCTAATAAGTAATTTTTAACTACAAATTCAAACTCATCATCATTAGAAAATAAGTTTTTAGAAACAAATACTGTTGGAATTTTCTCAATAACATCGTCATTCGATTTATCGATATTACATCCATTTTTTACAAAAGTAGTTGCTTTGTATACAAATGCAGAAGTTCCTAAAATCATTCCTTGGTTAATCAGTTTTTTAGCAAATTCATCCACAGGAACAATGCCTTTATCAAACAAGAATTTCTGCCAAAAACGCGCGTATAATAAATGCCCAGTTGCGTGTTCAGATCCTCCAATATATAAATCTACATTTTGCCAATAATCCAAGTTTTCTTTGCTTGCAAAAGCTTCAGAATTATTAGCATCCATATATCTGTTAAAATACCAAGAACTTCCAGCCCAACCAGGCATTGTGTTTAATTCTAAAGGATAAACTGTTTTATTTTTTAGCTTTTCATTGCTCACTACTTTCTTTCCACGAGAATCCCAAGCCCATTCTGTTGCATTTCCTAAAGGTGGTTTTCCATCTTCAGTTGGTAAGTATTTTTCAACTTCTGGCAAGACAATTGGCAAGTGTTTTGCATCAATCATTTGTGGCATTCCGTCTTTATAATAGACAGGAAATGGTTCTCCCCAATAACGTTGTCTGCTAAAAACTGCATCACGCAATCTATAGTTTATTTTTCCATAACCAAAACCACGTTTTTCCATTTCAAAAATGGCTAATTTTAATGCTTTCTTATATTTTAATCCTGATAAAAAATCTGAATTTGTAATAACAGTTCCTTCCTTGTCTGTATGTGCAGCTTCAGAAATATCTACGCCTTCAAAAATATTAGGAATAGGAATATCAAAATGTTTTGCGAAATCATAATCACGTTGGTCTCCACAAGGAACAGCCATTACTGCGCCTGTTCCATAGCCTGCTAACACGTAATCTCCAATCCAAATTTGAACTTTCTCACCAGAAAAAGGATGAATTGCATAAGCACCTGTAAAGGCACCAGAAATGGTTTTTACATCTGCCATTCTATCTCTTTCAGAACGTTTTGCAGTTGCTTTTATATAGTTTTCAACTTCGGCTTTTTGAGCCTCTGTTGTAATCTTTGAAACGAGTTCGTGTTCTGGAGCTAGTGTCATAAATGAAACTCCGTAAATGGTGTCTGGTCTAGTTGTGAAAACGTCAATTTTATGAGATTTATCGATTTTGTTAGAAATGACATTCTCCTTACTTTGTGTTTTTTCAACTTTTGGAAATTGAATAGCGAAATTAATTTCAGAAACAACTTTTACTACATTTTGTAAAACTTCTTCGTTTGTAAAACGAATTACGTTGAAACCTTCTTTATGGAAGAATTCTGTTCTTGCGGCTTCATCTACTTTGCCAACAAATTCAACAATTAAATTTTTCGCTAAACATACATAATCAACTAAAAAAGTACCAACTGTATATTTTTTTCTGAATTTTGATGTTCCCTTTTTATTTTTTAATTCAGTCCAAAGTGTTGTTTCTGCTTTTGATAAATTAGCTCGTAATTCTTTTAATGCTTCTAATTCTTTGTAAGATAATTTGACTTCATTAGTTGATCTTTCTGATTTACTTTCAACTTGAAAAGTAAC
>JBGCFX010000126.1:0-5280 GCA_045110395.1 Polaribacter sp. | reverse complement strand
CTTCAGGAACAGCAGGTTTGTTTGTCAATCTCATATTTATATGTCCAAAACGTATGATTGTCCAATTTCCTTTGGGTGCTTTCCAAGTCAATTTACCATCAGCAGCCATTTTATCGGTTAAATTGATGATATTTTTTGAGGTTATAATTGTATTTTCAGCATAATTATAATCGACCTCTTTTTCTAAACGACGCAATACTTTTGCTGCTTTTGCTTCGTGGTTGTGCAATTTTGGTTTTGCAGTTAATCTTATAAATTCTGGTGCTATAGAATGTGCTCCAAGAAATGTAAATTTGAATGTTTTTGAAGTCGTTTCTGGAATGGCTAATGTTAAATGTTTACGTCTATCATTCCAATTGGCATCAGGGAAATTTATGGTAATAATTTCTTTCATTTTTCCATTTACAAGAGCTTCTACTTTTAAGGCAATATCAATTTTTGGATATTGCGTATTTAAAATCATATGACGTACTTGAGGAAACACCATAGAACGTATGGTTACTTCTTTATCAAACGTAGTTTTTACCCAAGTTTTTGTGTTTTCTTGAGCAATACCTTGCTTTCTGTATGCTTTTAGAGGCTTGACTAATTGCGTAGTTTTACGTGTTACAATTAGTTTTGAAGCTGGATTAAAAATGTCTTGCCAAGGAACTAAACTATTATTCGTTTCTATTTTTGATGGATTATAAGGTTCTAAATTATCTCCTTCTACAGTTGGAAAAGCCAATACTTGAACATCTTGATAATTGTAATCTTTGGTATGATATAAAGAATCGATTTCTAGTGTTTTTTCAATTTTATTTCCTCCAGAAATATGATAAATTGTTTCTACTAACTCACGTTGTGCTTCTTCTGCAGGTACCCAAGGACCACCAGTCATAGACCAACCAGGACAATTTTGCATAGTGAATTTTAAGTCCAGACGTTTACATTCATCTGCAGCAAAACGAATTAATTCTTCCCATTCTTTTGATAAAATTTTAACGGGTTTTACATTTGGGAAAGCACGACCAGATTTGTTAAACAAATGAATTCCTTGTAAGCCAGCATCTTTTATGGCTTGCAAGTCTCTTTTTAAACCTTCTCTACTAATGTTATTTCCATTTAAATGAAACCAAGTTTCTGGATGATATTCTTTTGATGGATTTTTAAAATTTTTACTTAATTCTTCAATTGAAGGTAATCTTTCGTCTTTTGCTGTTTCTTTTTCTGATGAATTACAGGCTAGAAACAAAGAGATGATTGCCAATGTATATAGATTCTTAATTTTCATTTTATTTGAATTTCGTAATTATTTTAGCAGTTTTGTATTGTTTTACCACATAGAAACATAGTTCACAGATGTATATTTTAATCTTTAATAAACTTTATAAAAACTGGTTTATCCATATTTAATTTAATAAAATACACACCTTTAGAAATTGAAGAAACATCAAAATTGGCATTTCCATTGGTCACTTTTTCTATGCCAGATTTTATCAATTTTCCTTGAACAGTATACACTTCTAAATCAATAGTATTAAACGATTTAGATATGCTAATATTTAATTTTCCTTTTGTTGGATTTGGATATACTAAAATTTCTTTCTGAAATTCATTATCCGAAACTGATAACGAATACCCTAAACTATATGCTGAAAATGCTTTACCATCTGTATCTCCATTTATAGTGTTGTCTAAAAAAGTAAGTTGACTTCCTTTTCCTATGTATAGAGAAACATCTGTAGTGTTTGTTTTTGAAATCGTTCTTACCACTCCAAATCGTCCAGTAAAAGAAATATTCAGACTGGTTAAATTTATAGCTACATTGTCATCATCATTGGACAAAACATAGTCAACAATTTCTTGTCCACTAACTTCTGATATCACTTTTACACCTACCACTTTATTATTTTCAGTAATATTTTCTGTTGACTTTATGGTACTTTCTACATTTGAAGAAGGCTCATAAATAGCAATAAATGGCTGATTCCAAGCTTCACCATATTTACGCATTATAAAGACTTGAGTGTCTTTAGCATCATATCCATTACTAATTTCTTTAGTTGGTGGAGACAAAGCAGTACTGTATTCTTTATCAATTCCTCCAGGAATGGAAACGTGTAAATAATCATTTGTAGCTTGTAAATCGAATCTTGCTGTGATTGCACTATTGGTTGATGCAGATGTTTTTGCATCAGAAAACCATCTCCAACCTGGTTGTTTTCTTGTATCACCAATATCATTTTGAAAACGATTTGGAGAAGCTGTTAAACTTAAAAGATTATCTCCTGTTTTTAATTGCAAATCATCTCCTAAACCGTGAAATACATAATCGTGAAAATTATTGGTTGAATTAGAAACGGATCTAAAAACATCTACATAATAGCCAGAAGTTGCACTGGTTCTAATAATACTGTTGGTACGTTGTTGATTGACATCATTTATATCATCATCTAAAAACTGGGTAGAAAAACTAAAATTATCTGCAATAGCATTTTCTTTTGGTTTTGGCTCAACAGCTTGTAAAACAACCTCATCTGTGATATTATCCCAAGTTCCTGAACTTGGAATCCCTCTTTTTGAAGCTCCATTTACAATAACAGTGTTGTGAGCTGCATAAGAAACTGCATACTGCTCGTGAATGTCTGAACCATAAGTGTCATCTCCATAATCTGGGCCAATTACGTAACCTGCTCCATAAATTTCCATATCTATTCCTCCAGAATGTGCGTGAACATAAGTTCCACCTCCTGTGTAATACATCAATCCATTTTGTTTGTCATCTACGCCAGAATAGTTTTTTTGCATTACAACACCAGCGTGAGTCGCTTTAACTGTTCCATAATTTGGTTCTCCAGCATCACTTACAGCTGCATCAATATTTACACCCCAAAGCAACTGCAAAGGATTGTGCCACTCTAATCTTTGGTTTGTAATTTCAGGTTGATATCCTCCTTCTTCTTTATAAATTTTCTGAAGTGTGGTGGCTGCTCTATTTTTTAAATCTGTATACCCTTTTCTATCTGCAATTGCTAAAACACTTCTAAAAATAGGATCGTGTTCGTTAAAACTTCTTCCAATATCACCATAAGCCATCGTTTTTCCATTGGGATATAAAAAGCTTTCATACGTAAAAATACTTTCGATGATATCTTGATTGTCTTCAACAATTTTTAAATCGGGTTTGTAACGATCTATAATGTTCATCAACTGAATAAAAAGGGCGTGTGTAAATTTTCCATAACCTGCAGATTCTGGCCATAAACGATCCTCTGCACTAAATCTGTTTAGCATCCAATTGATACCATTTTGTTTGGAATCTCCATTTAATAATTTATTGAAAAAAGTAGCTCTTGTAGCATCATCTTCCATAGACATTACACTATACAAAGCTCCTGGTAATTCTAAAACTGAATGATTCGAATTTAATCCGCCAACTTTTAACACATTGTCTGCCATCACTTCAAATGCTTTTTGAGAAGTTTCAAAATTGAAAGTTACTTGAGAATTTGAACTTAAATCATAAACTTTAGTTCCTGTTTTTGAGATAAAAGGTTGCACAAAATCATAAATCATAGCCACTCTTGGAAACAATTCTCTTGGTGGAATTAAATGATTGAAACTTGTGGTGTAAAATTGAAACGTTAATGGATCTTCTGTGCTAATCATTTTTACATATTGATGTAAAATATCTGCTGCTATTTGTGCATATCTTTCATCTTCAGTTAAATAATACAACATTGCACACTCAACTCCTACATTTAATCTTGTTCTGTGTGTTGTTCTATCTCCAGGAATAGCAGGAATTAAGTTGATTTCTGCTGATGGATTATTTACGTGATTTGTTAATCTTGATGCATTGCGTTGTTTTAACTGATTGAACAAACTGCTTGCCCAAGTATGATTTGATATGTTGTCTAAAATACCTTGCTTATCTGAAGGAGAAACCCAAATATGAGGATGCACCAAAGATTGACTTGAGGCTACTTGAGTCGATTCGTTTAGCAAATCCAACATTTCAATATTATCAAAATCAAAAGTCCCTGTTCCTGTGCTTGAAGTTGCCTGAATTTTAAACCCTGTAATATCTCCTTTTGGAGCATCTGTATTTTTTAGAGAAAAGTCATTGATTCCTTTTACATTACCAATCCAAATATCCATTTTTCCACTTGCTACACTTTCTGAAATTCCATTTGGTGCTGTATACGTTTGATTGGTTTCTTTACTATTTACAACAAAAGTAATGGTTTGTTTTCCTGAAAAAGTGGCTGTATTTGGAGCACCTCCAATATTATCAATGGTAGCGATTCTAAATTCACCCTGATTTCCTCTGGTGCTTATTCCAAATCTACTTGCGTAGTTTGATGTACTTCCATTTGAAGAACTTGTAAAATCTGAACCTATAAAAATGGCAAAAACATTGTTTTTATTTAGCTCGTGATTGCTCGCCTCAAAATCAAATTTTAGTTGTACAAATTCAGGTTTTGTTACAAAATTTATGTTTCTGTAGGCATACATTGTTCCTGTGCCAGTTCTATTAAAACGCAAAGCACCATTGGTTATACTTGTTGTAAAATTAGATCCGTTTCTAGAGATTTCGTTAAACTGACCAGAATCTGGTGAGGTACTTATATAATCTAAAACTGATGTTGAAGCACTAAAATCCTGATTAAAAAGTTGTGCTTTTACGTTTTCTGTACTGGCTAATATCAATAAAGCAAATAGTATTTTTTTTATCATTTAAATGTACTTTTAGAATTTTAAAACCCTAAATCAATGTAAGTTCTAAATGTAAATGAATTTATAAAATATTATATCCTGTTGTGTCCTGAGTTACCTTTTTTGGAAAAACAATCTAACTAATTAAAAAATTAAAGCTTTACGATGTATTTGAAATTACCAGAATGAATGGTAATACTTTTATTTGGAAGTATAACTTTAGCCTTGCAGTTCGCAGGAATAGTGCCAAAATACTCAAAAGTATTTGAGTTTATTTTTCTCCATTCTGCTTTAATTTCTCCATGAACTGAATTATAACTAGCTTTTGCAAAATTCAGGTCATCAACAAAATTTGGGGTTAAAACTATGTTTTTAAACCCCGGTTTTTCTGAATCTGAATTAATACCTACCAAATGTCTATAAAAAAAATTATCCACTGCACCCATAAAATGATGCATATCTGAAGAACTAAATTTATAACCTTCTGGCAGTGTTGTTGCGCCTTCTTTAATCATCCAACCAAATGATGGCCATTCTTTATTAACCACCACTTTATGCATTATATCTGCATAACCGTTT
>JBGCFX010000125.1:0-12262 GCA_045110395.1 Polaribacter sp. | reverse complement strand
GCAAAATTAAAATCGATTCGTTGGGACAGAATGTTTACAACTGTACATGGAGATGGAAAACCAGTTTCTTATAGATATGTAGTTTTTGCTTTAATCGCATTATACTTTGGTTGGAGTATTTATAAAGGAAAGAAAAAAGTTAAGAAATAGTATTCATCAGACAATAGTTGTTTACAGTCAGTTGATTACTGAAAACAGCTACTGAATACTAAGACTAAAAACTAAAATATAATGTCGCTATTTATTCCAACATACTTTAGCCCTATTTCTCAGTATTCAGAAATTGTAAAATCTAATGAAGTTGTTTTTGAAATGGAAGATAATTTTCAGAAACAGAGTTATAGAAATAGATGCTATATTTATAATTCTAATGGAAAACAATTGCTAAACATTCCTGTAAAAAACGGAAATAAAGACAGTTCTCAAAGAAAAAAAACAAAAGATATGTTGGTAGAAAATGATGTAGCTTGGCAAGATCATCATTTAAAATCTTTACAAACTGCATACAGAACTTCACCTTTTTATGAATTTTATGAAGATGATTTAAGACCAATCTTTACCAAAAAATATAATTTCTTACAAGATGTTACCATAGATACATTTTTATTTTTGATGGATGCTTTACAACTAAATACTAATTTCTCGAAAACAAATACATATCTTGTTAATCATAAACATACTGATTTTAGAGATTTAGCAGATGTTAAAAACAAAACTGATTTTCAAATAGATACTTATATTCAGATGTTTGATGATAAACATGGTTTCATTCCCAACTTATCAATTTTAGACCTTTTGTTTATGGAAGGACCAAATTCAATTAGTTATTTAGAAAAAAAAATGTAACTTAGGGGAGTCTACTAAAAAAAACCCTCACAAAAAAGTAGTCCATTTCTTTTATGGAAATAGTTAAAAACACAATAGAAAAATTTGCAACCTTATCTAAAGACTCCAAAAAAAGTCTTTACTCTTTAGGAAAACCAATTTCACTAAAAAAAGGCGATTATATTGCAGAAGCTGGAAGTATTCCTGAAAATATTTATATCTTAAAATCTGGTGTTGCAAGATCATACTTTACAGATAAAAAAGGCAAAGAATATACTAGAAATATATTTACGTCTATAAGAGCTGTTGGACCTTTAGGTGCATTAATTTTAAATAAACCCTCTAAATTTTCTTACGATTGTTTATCTGATTGCGAGTTGATTGTCGTAAATTTCAAACAATTTAAGAAGCTTACTACAAATAACATAGAAATTGGTAATTTTTATGCTAAGGTTTTAGAATATGTTTTTTTAGAATTAGAATCTAAAGTTTATGACTTGTCAGTTTTAAATGCTACAGAAAGGTATTTAAAATTAAAAAGAAACAATCCTAACATAGAAAATCTTATTCCACAATATCATATTGCCTCATTTTTAAACATTACCCCTGTTCAATTAAGCAGAATCAGAAAAGAAATTTACACAAAAAAATAATTTAACGTATGTTATTTTTTTTATCAAAAAAAAACAATATTTTTGAAGTATTATTTCCCCAATCTATTGTTATACAAACAATTTATATGAAGGCTTATTTTTTAAATAAGCCTTCTTTTTATTTATGACTTTAAAGTTTATTATTCATTACGGATTTCACTTTATACTTCCGTTTTTTATAGCCTATTTCTTTTTTAAAAGTAAATGGAAAATGGTCTATTTAATCTTTGTTTGTTCTATGTTAATAGATTTAGATCATTTATTAGCAAACCCCATTTTTGATAAAAATAGATGTAGTATTAATTATCATCCATTGCACTCCTATATTGCAATTGGGTTCTATTTTTTAGGGCTGTTTTTTAAGAAAACAAGAATAATCTGTTTTGCAATCTTATTTCATATGCTTACAGATTACATAGATTGCTATTTGTAATACTTTTTAAGGAGGTTATCTAATTCTGGAGAGATATTCAGCTTAAAAATTAAAAGAAGATAAACCACTATAATTAAAATACTTTTTAAGATGATGTTTATAACTGGATGTACAGGAAATTTCCACAAATAAATATCACTTATCGGAAAATCCCAAAAATTAAATCCTACATACAGAATAGCAATAATTAAAATCATTTTTAAAGATTTATCTGTAAAAGGCGTCATAGAAAATTTACTTTTTACAAATAATAATTTAAAAGTATTTGCAGAAAAAATAACAATTAATGTTGCTAAAGCCAAGCCATCTGTTCCATAATCTAATTGATAATAAAATAATTTATTCAATAAATAAACACTAACAGCCATAAAAATACTTAAAGGCAAAGTAATTTTATAATATTTAGAATTGGTAATAATTGGGCCATTATTCCCTAAAAAACCATTGTATAATTTTAGCAAAGAAATCATAAAAACCACTAAAACTCCACCTGAATATTCTTTAGGCAATAAATTAAAAAGCTGACCAACATTTGCATTTATCAGCACAAAGAAAAGTCCGCTAATTAATAATAAATTAATAGAACTCTTTTTATATAAGGAAGCTACTTCTTTATGATTATCTTCATTTAAAGTTTTAGAAGTTAAGGGCTGCAAAATATTTAACATTGCTCTACTTGGTGCTTCTATAAAAGAACCAATAAAAACTGCAACAGAATAATAAGCTGCTTTTACAAGAGATTCTTTGCCAGGAATCATAAATTTATCGATATCTAAAATGATAGCACCTGCACTTCCTGCTAAAATTATATAGCCAGAAAAACGAAGTACTTCTTTAAAATTATCGGGTTTAGAAAATGTGAATTTTGGTGTGTATAATTTTAATGCATAAAACATCATTATAAACATTCTCAAAAAATAGGCTCCTGTTAAATAATAGATAAATTCTGATTTTGTAATCAACTCAAAATAAACTGCGAATAACAAAATCATTACTACAACTCTGTTGTATAATTCCTTTAAGATATTGCCAAAAACTGATTGAAATTGCACTTTTGCCCACGCATAAAAAATTTCGAAATAAGAACAAGCTACTGCAATTAAATAAATTACAAATGTGTAATCTTTTATAATTGGGTTTTCTATGGATAAGTAATTTCCTATTTCCTCGTAAAAAATATTACCAAAATATGCAATTGGTATTGCTATTAATAAGGGTAAAAAAAGGACTGAAGATAAAAAACGATCTTTCTCGAATTTTGTAAGATAACTTGAGAAAAACTTAATAATTGTATGATGAATTCCTAATGCAATTAAAGGCATTAATAAGTTTGATGTAGATAATAAAAAAGTAACCAAACCATAATATTCATCCTCTAAAAAACGAGTATATAAAAACAACGTATTAATACCACCAAAGGCAAAACCTAAGTAGATAAAAAGTGTGTTTTTTAAAGATTGTTTAAATACAATTCCCATATTACGAATGTAAACTTTTAATTATAGAAGCTAACTTTTTAGTCAATTCTTTTCTGTGATATTTATCGATGTTTTTAGAATTTACTTGTAGATTTTCTTTTTTATATTGCTGATATAATCTTATTATTTCTGAAGATAATTTATCTTTTTCATCAAAATTGATGACAGTTCCAGCATTTGTCTCTTTTAAAATTGCTGATAAATCTCCATCTTCAGGGCCAATTGCTAAAATGGGTCTTTTAGCTGTTAAATATTCGAATAATTTTCCTGTTAAAATCCCTTTTGATTTTTCTATATTCGGAATTAACAATAACAAAACT
Source organism: Polaribacter sp. (assembly GCA_045110395.1). GTDB lineage: Bacteria > Bacteroidota > Bacteroidia > Flavobacteriales > Flavobacteriaceae > Polaribacter. Next base: position 8,553 of record JBGCFX010000125.1, on the reverse strand, counting down.
TGTGCTTTTTTCTGATATTCAATCGCTTTTTGATGATTTACATACCCAACAAAATGGGTGTTTTCTTTCAATTTATTTTTAGTGATTTCAGTTTTTACTCCATCAGAAATATCGCCAATAAAATTCAATTTTAAATCATTTTTAAAAGTTTTATTTTCTTCACAAAGCTCATTTAGAACTAGAAACAAATTTTTAGGATTGCTTTGTTTTGGCAACAAACCTATGTAAGAAATCGTGAATTTTTCATCTAATTTTATCAAATTTTTAGTTAAAACCTCATCATCAAAACCATTTGTAATTACTTCTACTCTATTTGCGGTTTTAGCAAATTCATCTTTTAAAGAATTACTGACTGTTAAAACACAATCAGCATTTTTCAAAACAGCTTTTTCTAATTTTTCATTCTTCTTTTTAGCAAAAGAAAGTTGATTAAAATCTTTGTTATAATACAGATCTGACCAAGGATCTCTAAAATCTGCAATCCATTTTATGTTGTTTTGTTGATGCAGTTTCTGCGCAATTAAATGCATACTATGAGGTGGTCCTGTAGAAATAATCGTATCTATTTGATGGGTTTCTATATATTTTTGAAGAAATTTCACAGAACGTTTTACCCAAAAAATTTTTGGATCTGGGATAAAAAAATTACCACGTATAAAAGATAAAAATCCACCTTTACTAACATTTGATATTCCGCTTTTCTGCGAATTCTTTTTCTTCCAAAAAAGCAAATCTGTTGGCTCCCAAATTGGCTGCTTTAAAATTTCTATATTTTCAGGAATTTCCTTTAAAAGTGTATTATCTTCTTTTGGATAATTAGCATCATCTACAGTATAAACAACAGGTTCTATTCCGAATTCTTGTAAATATTTTACAAACTTCAACCAACGTTGAACTCCAGAACCTCCTGCAGGTGGCCAATAATATGTAATGATTAAGACTTTCAAGAAGTTAAATTATCGTATAAATGTAATAGTTTTTTTGCAGTAAACTCCCAATTTAAGTCACCATTGTAAGCTAATTCAAAACCTTTTTCTGCTTTTTTTGTAGCGTTTTCGTAATTATGACACATCTCAATTACTTTTTCAGAAAAACTATTTGCATTTCCTGCTTCAAAAACAAAACCTATTTCATCTTTTTCCACAACTCTTTTTAAAGGTGCACAGTCAGAAACCAATAGTGGTTTTTTTGATAATAAAATCTGATATAATTTATGTGGAATTGTACTTTCTGTATGCAAATTAGAAATATGAGGAATGATATTAACTGCTGAACTTTGCATTATTTTAGTAACATTTTCAAAAGGTTGGCTACCATAAATAACAACGTTTTTTTGAACATCAAATTCATCAATTAAGTTTTCTAAGTAATTTCTCACATCATTATTTGCAGGACCAATTAGAGCCAAAAGCGCAGTTGGAATTTGTTTAGAAATTTCTTTTATTCCTTCAATAGCAGTTTGTAAACCTCTATGAGGCCCAAAACCACCAACATAAGAAATAATAAATTTACCTTTATATTCTTCTTTAAAAAAGGAATTTTGTTTTGAATTAAAATTAGCAGCAAACTCTTTTTTTTCTGAATTTGTGATAACAGTAATTTTATCTTCATTTATAGAAGTATCAGCAACAATTCTTTCCTTCATTTCTTCGACTACAGCAATAATTTTATCATATTTTAAGATGACGTTATTCTCGTAATTTTGCCATCTTTTACTATTAAAAAACAGCTTGTTCTTTAATCTGATTATTGGGCTTTTTCTCCAAGAAAACCAAGTTAACAAAGCTGCTGCATAATTTTCATGCAAATCTAAAATAGAAGTTAAATTGTATTTTTCTGCAATTAAATATCCTGTTTTTGCTAAAGGTAAATCGTGCACATGCAAAACATCAATGTTAAATTTTGCTACAATTTCAGGTAATACTTTTTTAAATTTTGGATGGATAAAATTAACAGCCAAACGCATATCAATCAATCCTTTTTCTGTAAAGTTTTTGTAAACGATTTTTCTTAAAACAGTTACTTTTTCAATAATTTCAATTTCTAAATCATTTTCTTTTTTGCAACATAAAACAAACACATTGTACTTTGAAGCTAAAGATTCTGCTTCTTTTCTAACTCTTATGTCTGCTGGGTAATACCCATCAACAATCATTAAAATATTTTTGAGTTTATTTTGTTGCATAAACTGCGTAATATCTTGGAGTAAATTTTCTTAAAATGGGTCTAAAACCAATTTTATCAATTGGGCTAGTCCATTTTTCTTTTTCTTGAATTTGCCAACCCGATTTTTTTTTTTTTTTTTCAAATTGACAATCTTCGAATTCGTGATAATGTCTGTCCCATTTATCTGTTTTACTTCTATAGGCCTTTGCAAACCATAAATCTAAAGGAATTGTAGCTATAAGCTTAGTTGCTTCAATTTCTCTTAAAACATTAAAAGGTGCTAATAAATGTTCGAAAATCTCGAAAGCAGTAACTACATCTACTTTGTGTTTTTTTACAATTTCTGGTAAAATATCTAGATCTTCTCCTTCAGTATTTATAACTGTATAACCATTTTCTTCCATAATTTTAGCAAACGGATTTCTAATACCTAAATCTAAAATAGTTGCAGGAGCAGGAGCTACTTTTTGCAAAAATGCTAAAGTATGTTCGTATCTTTTTAAAGGAAGTTTGGTGTACATTTTAATTTTTTAGTTTCTTCTTTTTCTTATCATCATAAAAAAACCAACCTAAACCAATTATTAATAACAATCCATAAGAAGTTAAAGAAATAATTTTTCCTTGTTGGATTACTTTTGGCTCAAATTTGAATTCAATTGTATGTTTTCCTGCAGGAACTAACATTCCTCTCAAAACATAATTCACTCTAAAATGAGGTGTTAATTTTCCGTCTAAATATGCATTCCAACCTTCTTTGTAATAGATTTCAGAGAAAATTGCAAATTGTTCTTTTTGGGTTTCAGATTGATAAGTTAAATTTGTTAAATCGTAATTTAAAAGTTCTATTTTGGCTATTGAATCTTTTACAAAATTGGTTTTAATATTTTTTGATAATTTGCTTTTATCTAAAACTGCCATCTTTTTTGTATCTAAAGAATCTAAAGATTGAATTTCTTCATTAGCAGAATTAACCATTTTTAAGTTTTCTACAAACCAAACATTACCATTTGCATCTGGGTTTAATTGAGCTTGTGGTTTTCCTTTATCATCAGGAACAATAAAATACTTGGTGTTTAACATATTTAACACCTGCATATTATTTTTAGCAATCTGATACGTAAATAACTCTTGATAACGTCCTAATTTTGCTGCATGATACCCTCCAATAGAATTATGAAAATAAGATGTACTACCATCATTCATAGGGTCTACTGCAAAATTACCAACTCTAAAATGAGTTTTGTCTTGCAAAATCATTTTATCTGCTTCTGAAGCTGTAAATGGTTTTTCTATTTTTCTTGATGATTTAAAATCGTCTTCATTTACATACTTTTTATTTACAGAAATCAAATCAAACAACACAAAAACAATAATGGCTAAAACTGCATAATTTTGTTTGAGTTTCTTTTTTAGTAACATCCATAAAACTCCTGCAGAGAGTAACATTAAAATTATAGAACGAAAAGAATCTGTTAATAACATCGATTTTCTGTCTGCAATTACAGCATCTTTTAAACCTGGAATTTGATTGTATTGTGAGTCTCTTATTCCTTCAAAAGTAGAAAAACCGTGTGCTAATAAAAACCCAACAATTATAAGTCCTCCAAAAACATATACTGCTTTTTTAAGTCCATTTTGTTTTTGTTCTGAAGAAATTTTAGAAGAAAAGAATTCTTTTAATCCTAAAATAGCTAAAATTGGCACACATAATTCTGCAATAACTTGTATTGATGAAACTGCTCTGAACTTATTGTATAAGGGGAAATAATCAATAAAGAAATTGGTTAAACCTTCAAAATTTCTTCCCCAACTCATTAAAATTGAAAAAACGGTTGCAGCAACTAACCATTGTTTTAAACGCCCTTTTACTAAGAAAATTCCTAAGAAAAATAGAAAGAAAATTACTGCACCAATATAAGCTGGTGCTTCTACTATAGTTTGGTCTCCCCAATAAGTTAGTACTTGTTCAGAATAATCTTTGGCAACTTTTTCACCTCCTTTTTCTTCTATATTTTGATAAAAATTAGAATTCTCTCCTAATTTTTCAAATGTTCCTCCACCCATAAAACGTGGAATAAACAAATTAAAAGTTTCTAATTTTGCATAACTATATTCAGTAATATAGGCTTTGTCTAATCCTTTTGAAGCTTCTTTTTTACTTCCATCTGGTTTAATTGTTAACTCAGATTTGCCTCTTGTACTGTTGTCTGCATATTCTTTCATCGCCATTAAACGTGGTGCATTTGCACCAATTCCTAAAAGAACTGCTGCTAGAATTACTGCAACTTGTTTTATAAAACTAGGTAAAACTTTGTCTTTTAAAGCATTTATAAGTTCTACGATTCCTAAAATGATCAAACAAAAACCAAGATAGTAGGTCATTTGTGGGTGATTCGTATAAATTTCTAAAGCCATTGCAACTCCTGTTACAATAAAACCCAGCACATATCTTTTCTGAAAAACCCAGAGAACTCCTGCTAAAACCAATGGCATATATGCAATTGCATGTGCTTTTGCATTATGTCCTGCTCCAAAAATGATAATTAAATAGGTAGAAAAACCAAAGGCGAGCGCTCCTAAAATTGCCAATCTCCAATCTACTTTTAAAGCCATCATTAAAACAAAAAAGCTTAAAAAATAAAGAAATGTATAATCTGCTGGTCTTGGTAAAAACCGTAAAGTTCTGTCTAGAACTCTAATAAAATCATTTGGGTAATAAGCACTTACTTGGTAAGCTGGCATTCCACTAAAAGAAGCTCCAGTCCAATAAGGCTCTTTGTTGTTTTCGGCTCTGAAATCAGTAATTTCTTTAGCCATTCCTTTAAATTGAGTAATGTCTGACTGATTTAATTTTTGCCCTTTTAAAACAGGATGAAAATAAATAATAGAAGCCAATGCAAAGATTACAATAGCAATAATGTAAGGTATAAATTTATTGAAAACTTTCAAGTGAATATTTTTTAATTGAACGCTCTTAAAGCGTTTTATGGTTAATCTATTTCTTCAAAATCTACATACTCGCCAACAGAATCTTTACTTTGTTGTTGGTTTCTTGGTTTTTTATCAATCACAGTTTCACCTTCAGGTACTGTTGCTTTTTGCTGTTGATTACCATATTGTTTTTCTGCTTTCTTTTTGATTGTTTCTGTTGCCTTTTTAATTAAAAAAGGTGCAAATAACCTTGCTAAAAATTTAAAACCATAGTAAAATAGCAGTAAATAAAAAATTGTTTTTAGTAAACCCATTTAAAATTTATGTTTGTAAAAATCAATCAAAAATAACAATTTGAACACAATTGAAGCGTTAACAATCTATAAAACTTTCTTAAACCGAAAAAAGTAGGGTTAGCTTTTAAAAAACAGCTTTTTTAACCTATGTTTGTGAAGGTAGATAGATACTATCTAAAATTGTATTATAATTTATGAAAAACCTCTTTTTAAAACTCTTTTTTGTATTTTTTTTCTTCGGAATTTTTTCATTAAAAGCACAATATACAGAAGTTATAAACTCTAACAAACCTGGTTTTTCTGAAAGTCCTTATAGTGTTGGTAAAGGTGTTTATCAACTAGAAAGTAATTTCTTTTTTAGAAATACAGCTATACAACCTACTTTTACTAGACCACAATCTTTTGGTGTAGATTTTTTGTTTAGAACTAGTTTTTTCTCAGAAAAATTAGAACTAAATACACAATTTACCTATCAAAGAGACAAGGTTGCTTTTAAAAATATTTTTACTTCACATGAATTCTCATCTGGTCTTAGTCGATTTACAATTGGGGCAAAATATTTGATTTTTCAACAAGAATATACAGACAAATCTAAAGAAGTTAGAAGTTGGGTTAGAAGAAATGCGTTTGATATGAAACGTTTAATTCCTTCTGTTGCTGTTTATGTGGGTATGAATACCGATTTTGTAGATGAGTTTTATCAAACAGGAGGTATTACTCCTAAATTCGGAATTTTATTACAAAACAATTTAAGTAGAGATTTAAACGTAATCACCAATTTTTATTATGACAAAGCTGGTTCAGATTTTGCTGAATTTTCTTATATAATTACAGCTACTCAAAATTTTAGTGATAGATGGTCTGCCTTTTTTGAAAATCAAGGAATTTTTCAAGAATTTAGAAATAGTAATAATCTAGGTACAGGTTTGGCGTATTTATTTACCAAAGATTTGCAGATTAATGCTTCTGCAAGATATTTGGTAGAAGGAAACACACAGGGTTTTTATGGTGGTTTAGGTTTGTCTTACAGAATTGACAAACACAAAGATGCTTTTGTAAATTTAGATGAAAATGGTAAGCAAACAAAAGACACGCCTATAAGTCGTTACAATAAAAAACAAGGTGGTTTTTTTAGTAGATTATTTAGTGTTTTCAAGAAAAAAAAAAAGAAAAAATCAACTAGAAAAAGAAAGCGTACAAGGAATTAATTTGATAATAAAAAGATGATTACCTTAAAAAAAATGACAACCAAAAAGGAAATGAAACAATTTGTATTGTTCCCTTTTTCTTTATACAAAAACAATAAATATTGGGTTCCACCAATCATAAAAGATGAAATTGATAATTTCGACCCAACAAAAAACCCAGTTTTCGAAAATGCTGATGCTCAGTTTTTTGTAGCCATTAAAAATGGAGAAATTGTAGGTAGAGTTATTGCTATTATCAATTGGTACGAAGTTGATAAACAACAAATTAAAAAAATGCGTTTTGGTTGGTTTGATGTGATTGATGATATAGAAGTAACCAAAGTTCTTTTAGAAAAAGTAAAAGAAATTGGTATAGAAAATAAACTAGAATACATAGAAGGCCCAATTGGTTTTAATAATTTAGACAAAACAGGTGTTTTAGTAGATGGTTTTGATCATTTAGGTACTATGATCACTTGGTATAATCACCCTTATTACAAAGAACATTTAGAGCAACTAGGTTTTGTAAAAGAGAAAGAATACTTAGAAAATAAGTTCAAATTTAAAAATGTAGATGGTGTTTATTTTGATAGAATTAGCAATATTCTAAAAAGACGTTTTAAGTTAAAAGCACTAGATTTTACAAAGACAAAAGACATTATGCCTTATGTAGATGAAATGTTTGAGGTTTTTAGTGCAGCGTATTCTAAACTCTCTACTTTTGTCCCAATTTCTGATGCTCAGATTGCGTTTTTTAAGAAGAAATACATCAGTTTTATCAATCCTGAATATATTAAATTTGTGGTGGATGAACACAATAAATTAGTTGCGTTTGCAATTGTAATGCCTTCTTTTTCGGAAGCTTTGCAAAAAGCGAAAGGTAAATTATTTCCATTCGGAATTTTCCATTTACTAAAAGCAAGAAAACATGCAAAAGATGTTACTTTTTATCTGATTGGTGTGCATCCAGATTATCAAAATAAAGGAGTCCATGCAATTATTTTTGATCAATATACCAAAACTTTTAAACCTTTAGGAATTGATAATTGTATTAGAACTCCAGAATTAGAAGACAATGAAGCCATTAATAAACTCTGGAAAGATTTTGATCCTGTTACACATAAAAGACGAAGGACTTATAGGAAGAGTATTCAGTGAGAAGTATGAAGTAAGAAGTAAGGAAATTTTCTAACCAATGTCATTTCTACTTTATGGAGAAATCTCAGCTTTAAACCTCAAAACTTTAAACTTTGAAACAAACATAAAACCCAGTTTCCATAACTTTGAATCTTAAACGTTAAATTTTGAGCCAATAAATATGCAACTTTTTTATAATTCAGAAATATCACCAGAAACCAATCAAATTACATTTGATAAAATTGAGAGCAAACATATTGTTCGTGTTTTGCGTAAAAAAGAAAGCGATATTCTAAAAATAACCAATGGAAAAGGGTTTTTGTTTGATGCCAAAATTAGTTTTGCAAGTGATAAAAAATGCATCGCAGAAATTATAAAAGTAGAAGAGAAACAAAAACCTTGGTCTTATTATCTGCACATTGCAATTGCACCCACAAAAAATAACGACAGAATAGAATGGTTTTTAGAAAAAGCCACAGAAATTGGAATTGATGAAATTACACCAATTATCTGTCAAAATTCTGAAAGAAGAATTGTTAAGTTAGAGCGTTTTGAGAAAATAATTCAATCTGCAATGAAACAATCTTTAAAATTCACCTTGCCTAAATTAAATGCTCCTGTAAAATTTAATGAGTTTATCAACCAAAATTTTGAAGGAAAAATTTGTATAGCTCATTGTGAACCTTCTGACAAAAACTCTTTAAAATCTGTAATTCATCCATCAGAAAAAACAACAATTTTAATTGGCCCTGAAGGCGATTTTTCTGTGGATGAAATAAAAAAAGCAATTACAAAAAAAATCGCGCCTATTTCTTTAGGAGAAAGTAGGTTAAGAA
>JBGCFX010000124.1:0-8048 GCA_045110395.1 Polaribacter sp. | reverse complement strand
ATTTTTAAATCTAACGTTTTACTTGCTTTTCTATAAGGTCCATTTGGGACTAAAATTAATAGTAAAAGCCCACCAAAAGAAGCTAAAATAGAAGTTGATAATAATACACTTTTCCAAGAAAAAGAAGTTAAAATATCTTTTAATAAATGAGGCAAAGCTGTACCTAAAACCAAAGCACCTACTAAAAAACTCAAAGATTTTCCTAACCCTTTTTTATAATAATCTGTGGCAATTTTCATTCCTACAGGATAAATTCCTGCTAAGAAAAAACCTGTTAAAAACCTAAAAATCAATAAACTGAATAAATTTTGATGTTCAATTATCAAACAAGCATTAAAACTTGCACCAAAAATGGCACTCATAAAAAATACTTTAGATGGCGAAAAACGATCTGCAATCGTAAACAAAGCAAACAATAAAGTACCAATAATAAACCCAAATTGTACAGCAGAAGTCAAGTTACTTAAAGCTGTTTCTTGTAAATTAAAGTTGATAACTATATCTGTCATCACTCCATTTCCTGCAAACCATAAAGAAGTGCAGCAAAATTGCGAAATAACAATTACAGGAAGAATGATTTTTGATTTGCTCATAAAAGAATTATTTTAAAACTATTTATTTTAATAGTTCTAAAGTACTCTTATGCAATTGTTTTGTTTCAAAAGAATAAATAGGATCTCTCTTATAAACAGATAATTTTTTTATACTTCCAATTCTATAAAATAAAATTCCAGATTCGTCTTCATCTTCATATAATTGAAATTTATCATCATCATTAAAAAACCTTACATCACTAACTTTAAAAATACTGTATAATTCTTTGTTTTCTAAGTTTTCAATAACACTTTCATCAACTTTTCCATAAATATATCCAGCTGTAGTATCTTTTTTAATAATGCTCTCTATTTCAATATATACCCATTTTGTTTTTACTTCTGATTTTTTAATTGAATTGTTTTTTAATAACTCTCCACAAGAATTTAGAAAAAATAATGTTAAAAGTGATGCTAAAATAAGATTGATATTATTTTTCATTGAAAATATTTATAACACTAATATAATGTAAAAAATGAAATATCAATTGTATATTTGAAACTAATGAAAAAAGTCAAAATCATAGAATGTCCTAGAGATGCCATGCAAGGCATAAAATCTCATTTTATAGCAACAGAAAAAAAGGCATTGTACATCAACTCTTTACTAAAAGTGGGTTTTGATACGATAGATTTTGGCAGTTTTGTATCTCCTAAAGCAATTCCGCAAATGCGAGATACAGCAGCAGTTTTATCAAAATTAGATTTGTCTAAAACAGAAAGTAAATTATTGGCAATTATAGCCAATGTTAGAGGTGCAAATGATGCTTCTCAATTTGAAGAAATTGATTATTTAGGATATCCTTTTTCTATTTCTGAAAACTTTCAAATGCGAAATACACACAAAACAATTGAGGAATCTATCATCACTTTAGATCAAATTTTAAACATCGCAGATAAAACCAATAAAGAAGTTGTGGCTTATTTATCTATGGGTTTTGGAAATCCTTATGGAGATCCTTGGAATGTAGAAATTGTTGGAAATTGGACAGAGAAACTCTCTAAAATGGGTGTAAAAATTTTATCACTTTCAGATACTATAGGTAGCTCAACTCCAGAAGTAATTGATTATTTATTTTCGAATTTAATTCCAAAATATCCAGAGATAGAGTTTGGTGCACATTTGCATACAACACCAGACAAATGGCACGAAAAAGTAAATGCCGCTTTTAAAGCAGGTTGCAACAGATTTGATGGTGCTATAAAAGGTTATGGAGGTTGCCCAATGGCTAAAGACGAACTAACAGGTAATATGCCCACAGAAAAACTATTGAGTTATTTTACAGCCCAAAAAGCAGATACCAACATAAAACCAATGAGTTTTGAGAGTGCTTATAATAAGGCTTTAGAGGTTTTTTAGAAATTTTGGTTGAGTTTAATTGGTTTCTGTTTTCTAAATTACATTTAATAAAAGTCATTTTTGTTTTATAATAATTAAATTATCTTTACAAGGTAACAGTAATAAAAAAGTATCATATCTAGTTAAATTTACAGGATATGAGTAATAAAAGTTACTTTATAACGAGTTATGTACAATTTCAAAACACATTACCTGATTTATGATTATCAATAAATATAATACTGTCGGAATTGTTTCAGATTCTGACAAATTGAAATTAGCAGCAATACTTTTTGACTCAATTATTCCAGTTGGAAAAGACCATAATGTACCTCAAAATCTAATATCTAAAATACCTATTGATTATTCTATAATAAAAAAAGTAATTGAAGAAGATAAAAAGAAATACAACAATGAAGATATAAAGTATTTAAGTGACAGAATATTACCTAACTATTTTCAAAAACAAAATGTAACTGAAATAGAAAGGGATAAAGTTGTGGAAATAGTCAAAAGTGTTTTTAATGAAGGTTTTAAGAAAGTTGGTAACTTATCAATATTAGAGCTATCAAAACAGGTCAATAAAGATACAAATCTAGGAATTCCAATATTTGACGAAACCATTTTGTTGGAAAAGCTATTGGATGATTATAAATTCCAAAAAACAACAAATAAGCTTGAAATTGAAATTATTAACGCACCAGTTATTAATACAAATTCATTAGAATGGGATCAAATATTACAAGCAAAAGAAGATGCTGATTTTGTAAAGAAAGTAAAACGTTTTGGATTATTCATTAATAAAAATTATCAAGGAAAAGATATTTCGTTTATTAGTGATGATTTACAGATTCAAACTGAGAATTACAAAAATGCTTGTAAAAAACACGGAATTAATTTGACAAACGGAACTTTGAAATCATTAGCAAATTCTAAATCACTTTTTGGTACTATGGGAATTGTGTTTGGTTCAATAATGCTAGGAACACCTGCTCTAGCAACAATCGGAGGTTTAGTGGGAGGATTTTTAGAAATAGGAAAATTAGGAATTAACATTAAAGAACACAATGACAAATTCAATTCCTTTGTTTCAGAATCACCAATATCATTGATTGTTGAATTAGAAAAAATACAGAAAAAAAACTGTACATAACATCCGTATATAACAAATAGAATTAAAAAATTTAATCCTTAAGATATTAAAATAAAAATATCTCCAAATTGAAATCAACAAAATTATTTACATATTTTCTATTTATTTGCTAACTTTTAGTGCTTAAACCACGCAACTAATCTTACACAACAAGGTTGGCTTTAATTATGACCCGTTCAAAACCATGAAATCTGATAAAGAAAAAATTGACAAATTAATTACTATTGAAAAGGAGAATAATTTAATGAATCATATTTTGACAAGTTTTTTCAATAAAGGAGAAGTTTTAGCTGAAAAGAAAAATAACGAATATATTGTATGGGAAAGAAATTATTGGGTGGGAACATTTTATCCAATTTTTAAAATTAATTTTAATAGTTTAGGAGAAATAAAAGAAATTAAAACTGAATTGAGTCTAAATGGAAAATTATGGAGAATTATTTTTGGAAGTTTACTTTTATCCTTTTTTCTTTTTGCATTAATAATTCCAACTATAGAGAATTATGAATACTTTGAATTTACAGACCTAATAATTATTGGAATCTATGGAATTTTAGCCTTTGGTTTTATTTGGGTTTTAAAAAAAATCTATGAAAATGAAACAAAATATTTATTGGATGATTTAAAAACTTCTATTGGATTAGAGTTAGAAGAAAATATTGAAAAAATAGAAAGTTCAAAAAATGAATGGACTTTAAAACGAACATTTTCAAGAATAGTCCTATATCCATTTGCAATTTTTATGATTTGTTTTGCGATTTATGGAATTTATCAAGGCACAATCAAAAGAGGAATATTTGGAATTTTTATTGCTTTGGCTTACTTATATACTGACATAAAAATAATAACAAAAAAGAAGAAAAAAAACTAAAGCCGACAACGTGTATTATTTATAGATTTTTAGAGCTAACTTGATTTTCAATCTGTGTTTATGTACCAACTTTAGTGCTTAAAATACTCAACAAATCTTATACAAACACGTTCTTAGCAATTTGGTTGCGTTACCAAGATTTGGTATATTTGAATAAATTATAATTCAAATGGGAAAAAACACATCAATATCAATAGGAGATTATTTTGAAGGTTTTATCAAAGATGAAGTAAAATCTGGAAGATACAGTTCAGTTAGCGAAGTAATTCGTTCTGCATTACGTTTATTAGAACAAGAAGAAAAAAAGGAAAGAGAACTAATTAAAGCCCTTGAAATTGGAGAAGAAAGTGGATTTGTAGAAAACTTTAATCCAAAACAAAATCTTGCAGAATTGCATCGCAAACATTTATGAGTTCCAATAAATATCGAATAAGTGAACAAGCTATTAACGATTTAAATAATATTTGGATTTATACTTTTCATAAATGGTCAAAAGAACAATCAGATAGATATTACTACTTAATTATCGGAGAAATTGAATTTATAGCTGATAATTATTTGATTGGAAAATCTGCTGAACAAACCAGAAAAAACTATCGAGTAACCAAAATCAAATCGCACTTAATTTTTTACAGAAAAATAGAAAATGAAATTGTAGAAATCGTTAGAATTCTAAATCAGAGAATGGATATTAAAAAAGGTTAAAATAAAAAAACTCCAAATTGAAATCAACAAAACTATTTACATATTTTCTATTTATCACAATTTTATCCTCTTGTCAAAAAGATGATCACAAAATAGAATTCACATTTCTACAAATAAACGATGTGTATGAAATTGCTCCCATTCAAGGAGGTGAATTTGGAGGAATGGCAAGAGTAGAAACCATTCATCAAGAATTGTTAAAAGAAAATAAAAATACAATGCTTTTTATGGCTGGCGATTTTTTAAATCCGTCTTTATTAGGAACCATAAAAGTAGATGGAGAAAGAGTTCGTGGCAAGCAAATGGTAGAAGTTTTTATGCAGCTATTAAATACTTAATTCAGCAATTAAAACCAATTTTAAACAAATATTCATCGTTTTTTTATGACTTATATTCGGCTTTAGCTAAATTATATTTTTTAAGTTTAGAAACAGACTAAATTAAAAAGTAGATTTCAATTTTTCTTCAAATTTCCATTATCTTCGTTTTTCAAAAAAAAACTTAAAATGAGTAGAAAACTAAAAGACTATATTGTAATTGGTTTAAAAGGAATGGCAATGGGTGCAGCAGATGTAGTTCCTGGGGTTTCTGGTGGTACAATTGCTTTTATTTCTGGTATTTATGAAGAATTATTGGGTTCTATAAGTAACGTAAATTTAGCTTTATTAAAAACCTTGAAAAAAGAAGGTTTTAAAACAGCTTGGAAACAAGTAAATGGTAATTTTTTAGCAGCACTTTTTATCGGAATTTTTATCAGTATTATTTCTTTAGCTAAAGCGATTAAATATTTGCTAGAAAATGAACCTATTTTATTGTGGTCTTTCTTTTTTGGATTGGTTTTGGCAAGTATTATTTACATTGCAAAACAGATTTCAAAATGGAACTTAATTTCTATTATAGTCATAGTTTTAGGTGCTTTTTTGGCTTATTATATTACTACTTTAAATCCGTTAGTTTCAGAAAGTTCTTCATCTCTTTACATATTATTTGCTGGTGCAATAGCAATATGTGCAATGATTTTACCAGGAATTTCTGGCTCTTTTATTTTAGTATTGTTAGGTGCATATAAACCTGTTTTAGATGCTTTAAACGATAGAGATTATAAAACAATATTTACTTTTATTATAGGAGCAATTGTTGGTTTATTAAGTTTTTCTAAAATTTTAAAATGGCTTTTTACAAACTATAAAAATTACACATTAGCAGTATTAACAGGTTTTATAATTGGTTCTTTAAACAAAATTTGGCCTTGGAAAGAAACCTTAACTTGGCGTACAAATTCTCACGGAATAAAGGTGCCTTTTAACCAACAAAGTGTATCTCCTTTTGCTTTTGATGGAGATGCACAACTAACAATGGCAATTATTTTGGCAATTATTGGTTTTGGGTTGATTTTAGGAATGGAAAAATTAGCAGTTCAAAAAAAATAAATGCAAACCCAAAGAAACTTCCTGGAGAGACTAACTCTTTTTTTAAAAGGTTTGGCAATGGGAGCTGCAAATAAAGTTCCTGGTGTTTCTGGTGGTACAGTTTCTTTTGTTTTTGGTTTTTACGAAGAATTAATTTACTCTTTCAGAAAAGTTAATTTAACCGCTTTTAAATTACTTTTTAACGGACGCTTTAAAAGTTTCTATATATACATAAATGGTCAGTTTTTACTGCTGATTATGGGAGGAAGTATTTTTAGTTATTTCAGTATTTCTTTAGTGCTAGATTACTTTTTAGTAAATTATGAACTCTATGTTTGGAGCTGGTTTTTTGGGATGATTATTGGCTCTATCTATTATATTGGTAAAGATTTTGGAGAGTGGAATTCTAAAAATATAATTTCCTTAATTATAGGAGTTTCCATTGGTTTGGGAATCAGTTTTTTAACGCCAGCAACAGAAAATGATAATCTTTGGTTTGTTTTTATTTGTGGAATAATTGGTATTTCTGGGATGACACTTCCTGGTCTTTCTGGTTCTTTCATTCTAATTTTAATGGGCAATTATGTATTGCTTTTAGTAGATTCTGTTAATGAATTATTTTTTGTAATTACCAATTTACTTTCTGGTAATTTTGATGTTTTATCTGACCCAATTAAGATTCGTTATTTAAAAATTATCACAGTATTTACAGCAGGTTCTGCTTTTGGTTTGGTCTCTATTTCTCACATTTTAGGGTATGTTTTAAAAAGATGGCATCAAATTGTAAATGCAGTTATAATTGGCTTTATTACAGGTTCTTTAGGTATTGTTTGGCCTTGGAAAAAAACCATTTTTGTTACAAAAGACAATACTTTTTTAGTTGATAAAAAAGGAATTAAAATTATAGAAAATTACGATCGATTTATACCAGATTTTAATATTTCAGAAACTTGGTTTGCCATTTTTTATATCGTTTTTGGTATTGCATTAATATTATTTATAGATTACTATGGAAGAGAAAAAAAGTAAAACTTTTGGTTTGTTGGGTAAAAATATTTCCTATTCATTTTCTAGAGGATATTTTACAGATAAATTTAAAAAAATGGGACTTTCACAAAATAAATATGTAAATTTTGATTTGCAAAATATAGAGGACTTTCCTAAAATTTTTGAAGAAACAAAAAACATAAAAGGCATCAATATTACCATACCCTATAAAGAAGAGGTAATGACTTTTTTAAATAAACTTGATAAAACAGCAAAAGAAATTGGTGCTGTAAATACCATTAAATTTACTAAAAGAGGAGATTTAAAAGGTTATAATACAGATGTTGTAGGTTTTGAGAAATCTATTCTTCCTTATATAAAAAAACATCACAAAAAAGCTTTAATTTTAGGAACAGGAGGTGCTTCTAAAGCTGTTGCTTATGCATTAAAAAAGAACGACATTAAAGTTAAATTTGTATCTAGAACACCAAAAAATAAACTACAAATTTCTTATGATGATTTGACTGAAGAAGTATTAGAAAAATACAATATTATTGTAAATTGCACACCTATTGGAACTTTTCCAGAGGTTTTAAAATATCCTAATATTCCTTATCAATTTCTTACAGATAAACATCTTTTATTCGATTTAATTTACAATCCAGAAGTGACAACTTTTTTACAAAAAGGAAAAGAACAAGGAGCTGCCATAAAAAATGGCTATCAAATGTTAGAACTGCAAGCAGAAGAATCTTGGAGAATTTGGAATGAAGATTAAATTTTAAATCTATGGATGATTTGTTAGTTAAGTAAGTTGTCAGTATCTTTATAGACTGTATAATTATGGTATTATATATAAGCACTTAAACATTGTAGATATGTTAGAAAATAATGATGAAAACGTTGAAAAAACTGAAGAAAAAAAGGTTGAAGAAATAACTGCTACATCTAAAACAGATGAGATTTTAAAGCCAGAAGAGACTAAAGATAC
>JBGCFX010000123.1:0-20831 GCA_045110395.1 Polaribacter sp. | reverse complement strand
TTTATTGGTAATTCCTGGATATGAATTCTGTTCTTGAATTAATGTTGGAATTCCTTTAGAATTTGCGACAATTAAAGTTGGCCCACTAGCAAAACCTCCTGTACCAATAGCTACATCTGGTTTAAATTTTCTAATAATCTTAGATGCATTTCGTAAACTACTAATCATTTTAAATGGGAAAGAAAGGTTATCTAAAGTCAATTTTCTTTGAATTCCAGAAATCCATAAGCCTTTAATTTCATAACCTGCTTGTGGCACTTTTTCCATTTCCATTTTATCTTTTGCACCAACAAATAGAAAATTCGCATCAGGAAAACGTAACTTTAATTCGTTTGCAATTGCAATTGCAGGGTAAATATGGCCTCCTGTACCTCCTCCAGAAATTAATATGTTAATCGATTGTTTCATGCAATATGTCTAAAGGATTATCATCTAAAATATCTTCTTCTGTTTCTTCTTTTGATGCACTTACACTTAAAATCATTCCTAATGCAAAACAGGTCATCCAAATGGAAGTCCCTCCACTACTAATGAGTGGTAAAGTTTGTCCTGTAACTGGGAATAAATTTGTGGCAACAGCCATATTTATGCTTGCTTGAAAAATGATTGGAACTCCAACTCCAAGCACTAATAAAGTACCGAAAATTGTGGTTGTTTTTTTTATAACTACAAAAATTCTGAAGAGTAATAAAAAGTAAATAGACACAATTACAAAACCACCAACCAAACCATATTCTTCTATAATTATGGCGAAAATAAAGTCGGATGTAGATTGTGGTAAAAAGTTTTTTTGAATACTTTTTCCTGGACCAACTCCTAAAGTTCCTCCTGTTGCAATTGCTATTTTTGCTTTTTCTACTTGGTATGCTTCTTTACCTCCTTTATCAGAAAAACTCTCTATTCTACTCTGCCAAGTTTGTACTCTATTTGGCATTGCATCTGGAAATGCCTTAGCTATCAAAATAAAAATTGACAATGCTACAATACCTGCTCCTAAAATAAATCCTATGTATTTTAAAGGATAACCACCAATAAAAGCAACCATTAGAATCATCATAAAAATAATTGCTGTGGTAGAAAAATTTGCAGGTAATATCAATATTAAAATAGCTGCTACTGGCAACCAAAGTTGCCATAAACTTTCTTTAAAGTTAATTTGTTTTTCTTTATTTCTTGCTAAATATCTTGCTACATATACCATTAAAACCAAACCAGCTAAAGTTGATGTTTGAAAACCAATTCCACCAATTCTAATCCACCTACTTGCGTTTGCCCCTCCAATAGTGTTTCCTTGTGCCAAGGTAAAAATCAATAAAACAATTACTACTGGCAACATTAAAACTGAGCCTCCAGAAAAATATCTATAGGGTATTTTATGAACACCATATATAATTGCAAAACCCATAATTAACAGTACAATATGCTTTATTAAATGTCCTAAAGTAGATCCATTACCAACAACATACACCAAGTTTGTACTTGCGCTATATACTGGCATAAAAGAGAATATTGCCAAAATTGCGACTATTGCCCAAATGGTTTTATCTCCTTTTATATGTTGAAAAATGGTTTTCATTATCCTCTCTTAATCTCTCCAAAGGAGAGAAACTGTTGTGTTTATCTTTGTGTTATTAAATCTAATATCCTTTTCATTCAAACTTGCTAACTCCTTCCCTTTGGGAAGGTTGGGATGGGATTAAAGATTTCTAACAGCCGCTTTAAATTGACGACCTCTGTCTTCGTAATTTTCGAATAAATCGAAACTTGCACAAGCAGGAGACAATAAAACTGCCTCTCCTCTTTCTGCCAATTTATGAGATACTTTTACAGCTTCTTCTGCACCAGCAGTTTCTACTATAATATCTACTACATTACCAAACGTATTTTTTATTTTTTCATTATCTATACCTAAACAAACAATTGCTTTTACTTTTTCTCTAACCAAAGGCAGTAAATCGTTATAATCATTTCCTTTATCTACACCACCTACTATCCAAACAGTGGTTTTATCCATACATTCTAAGGCATAAAAAGTAGCATTAACATTGGTTGCTTTAGAGTCATTTATATACTCTACATCCTTAATTTTCGCAACATTTTCTAAACGATGCTCTGCACCTTCAAAATTTGCTAAACTTTCTTTAATAGATTCTTTACGAACCTTTAATAATTGTGCAGCCATAGTTGCTGCCATTGCGTTTTTTGTATTGTGTTTTCCTTTGAGTGATAGAGTGGATAATGGCATATTGATATTGTCTTTGTTTATGTTGATTATAATGTTATTGTCTTTTAAATAAGCCCCGAACTTTAACTCTTTTTCAAGTGAAAAGGGAACTAACTGTGCTTTCATTTTATTCTTTTTCAACCAATTATTGATAGCTTCATCATCTGCATCATAAATTAAATAATCGGTTTCTTTTTGATTCTTTGTTATTCTAAATTTTGATGCTATGTATTTATTAAAATCATACTCATACCTATCTAAATGATCTGGTGTTATATTGGTTAAAATGGCAATATGAGAATTGAAATCTTTAATTCCATCTAACTGAAAACTACTCAATTCTAACACATAATTTTCATACGTTTGTTCTGCAACTTGTTGCGCAAAACTGTCTCCAATATTTCCTGCTACACCAACATTTAATCCTGCATTTTTTAAAATATGATGCACTAATAATGTTGTAGTTGTTTTACCATTTGAACCTGTAATTCCGATAATTTTTGCACCTGTAAATTGTGCTGCAAATTCAATTTCAGAAATCACTGGAATTGAGTTTTCCTTCAACTTTAAAACTAAAGGAACTGTATCTGGAATTCCAGGGCTTTTCATTACCACATCAGCATTTAAAATTTTGCTTTCTGTATGATTTTTTTCTTCAAAATCTATTTCGTTATTTAAAAGAACTTCTTTATATTTTTTTGATATTTCACTTTTGTCTGATACAAAAACTTCATATCCATTTTGTTGTCCTAAAACTGCTGTCCCAACTCCACTTTCTCCTCCACCAAGAATTACCAATCTTTTCATTTATCTTAATTTCAATGTAACTATTGTAAATACGGCCAATAAAATTCCGACAATCCAAAAGCGAACTACAATCTTACTTTCATGGTAATTTAATTTTTGATAATGATGATGCAAAGGCGCCATTTTAAAAATTCTTCTTCCTGCTCCAAACTTCTTTTTGGTGTATTTAAACCAAGAAACTTGCATAATAACTGATAGATTTTCGATTACAAAAACCCCAGCTAGAATGGGTAGTAATAGCTCTTTACGAATTGCAATTGCAATAACTGCTATAATTCCGCCAATAGTTAAACTACCTGTATCTCCCATAAAAACTTGTGCTGGAAACGTATTGTACCAAAGAAAACCGATTAAAGCTCCTGCAAATGCAAGTATAAAAACTGTCATTTCACCTGAGTTTGGGATGTACATTACATCTAAATAATTTGCGAAAATGATATTACCTGAAACCCATGCAAAGGCAGCTAATGTTATGACTATTATTGCTGATGTACCTGCTGCTAAACCATCTATACCATCAGTTAGGTTTGCGCCATTTGAAATTCCTGTTACTATAAAAACGGTCACAAAAATAAAAACGATCCAACCATATTTTTCATAACCATCACCTAAAAAAGAAAATGCTTTTGAGTAATCTAATTCGTTATTTTTAAAGAAAGGAACTGTTGTTTTCGTAGATTTATGAGCATCACCAAAAACCTTTTTTCTTCCGTTTTCTTGCACAATTTGCTGATCTACAGGTAATTGTTCTTTTATAGTTACATCTTCATTAAAGTATAGCATAGAACCCACAATAATACCTAAGCCAACTTGCCCCAAAACCTTAAACTTACCTTTTAAACCACCTTTATCTTTTTTAAATATTTTAATATAATCATCTACAAAACCAATTAAACCCATCCAAACTGTGGTAATTATTAGGATAATTATGTAAATATTATCAACTTTTGCTAATAAAATTACTGGGATTAAAGTTGCTAGGATAATAATAATTCCACCCATTGTTGGTGTACCAGATTTTTGTTTTTGTCCTTCTAAACCTAAATCTCTAACTGTTTCTCCTACTTGTTGTTTTCTTAAAAAATTAATGATTCTTTTACCATAAATTGATGAAATTAACAACGATAAAATAAATGCTGCAGCTGCTCTAAATGTGATAAATTGAAACACACTTGCCCCAGGAAAACTAAATTGGCTTTCTAAATATTGAAATAAATAATACAGCATCTTAGTTATTTTTTAGTTGGTTGAAACAATTCTTTACTTCTTCTAAATCATCAAAATGAGTTCTAACTCCATTTATTTCTTGATAATTTTCGTGCCCTTTTCCAGCAATTAAAATGATATCTCCATTTTCAGAAAATTTACAAGCAGTTTTAATCGCTTGTCTTCTATCTAAAATTGACAGCGTTTTTTTATAGTTTTCTGCAGCAACTCCTTTTTCCATTTCATCAATAATGGTTTGTGCATTTTCTGTTCTTGGGTTGTCTGATGTAAAAATTGCTTGATTACTTAATTGCGAAGCAATATGAGCCATTTTTGGTCTTTTTGTTTTATCTCTATCTCCTCCACAACCCACAACTGTAATGAGTTTTTCGTTGCCAGTTCTAATATCATTTATGGTTTCTAATACATTTTTTAATGCATCTGGTGTGTGTGCATAATCTACAATTGCTGTAACATCATCCTCAGAAACTATATACTCAAATCGCCCACTTACGTTTTCTAATTGACTTATAATTGTTAATATTTCTAACTTTTCTAAGCCTAATAACTCTGCAGTTGCATATATTGCTAACAGGTTATAACTATTAAATTGACCAATTAACTTCGTCCAAACTTCAGTTTCATTAATTTTTAAAAGAGTGCCAGAAAATTGCTTTTCTAAAATTTTTGCTTTGTAATCTGCAATGGTTTTTAAAGCGTAACTGTATTTTTTTGCCTTGGTGTTTTGCAACATAAAGTTGCCATTTTTATCATCTATATTTGTGACTGCAAAAGCAGATTTTGGTAAACAATCAAAGAAATATTTTTTAACATTTCTATACTCTGCAAATGTTTCATGATAATCTAAATGATCGTGAGAAAGGTTGGTAAAAATTCCGCCAGCAAAAGTTAAACCTTCAGTTCTTTTTTGATGAATTCCATGAGAACTCACTTCCATAAAACAATAATCTACACCAACTTCTATCATTTTATCTAAATAACTATTGATGGTGATAGAATCTGGAGTGGTATGTGTTGCTTTAAATTCAACCTCATCAACCAAAATTTTTACTGTAGATAACAATCCAACTTTATACCCTGCTTTTTTAAATAATTGGTATAAAAGTGATGCTATTGTTGTTTTCCCATTTGTACCTGTAACTCCAACAAGAGGTAATTTTTTAGATGGATTGTCATAAAAATTAGAAGCCATAATTGCTAAAGCTGTATTTGCATCTTCAACTTTTATGTAGGTTATTCCTTCTTTTTTATCCAAAGGAAAATCTTCACAAATAATTACTTTTGCACCAAGATTTATAGCTTTTTCTATATATAAATGACCATCTACTATTACTCCTTTTTGAGCGATAAAAACATCATTTTCTTCCACTTTTCTAGAATCGAAAACGATATTATTTACCTCGATATTTGTAATCCCAAATACTTGATGAATTGCAACCTGATATAATATGTCTTTTAAATTTTTCAGTTTAAGAAAGTTTTAAAATAATGGTTTCCCCTTTTATTAATTTTTCTCCTTTTTTTAGTGATTGAGATTCCACTTTACCAACTCCTGTTAATTTTACTTTTAAGCCAATATTTTCTAATAAAGACAAGGCATCCATACCTGACATACCACTTACATCTGGAATCTCTTGATAGTTTTTACTTAGTTTTTTATCAAACTTGTTGTATTGATTTTCGATAACTGTAAACTCAACTTTATCTTCAACAGACTGCTTATCTATAGGAGTTGTGGTATAAATTTTCTGTGCAATTTCTTTAAAAACAGGTGCAGCAACTGTGGCTCCATAATATCCTTTTTCCTTTTTTGGATCGTGAATAACTACGATACAAGAGTATTTAGGTTTATCAGCAGGAAAAAAACCTGCAAAAGAAGCTACATAATGTTTTGTTGAATAGTAACCACCTTCCCATTCTCCTTTTTCATTTTTAGTTCTTGGTATGTATTTTTTTGCAGTTCCTGTTTTACCAGCCATCGAAAAATTAGGTGAATAAATATTATCTGCTGTTCCTTTTATAACTACATTTTCCATTACTTTTCTAATTTTTTTCAACGTTTCATCAGAAGCAATTTTAGAGTTTAAAACTTCGGTTGTAAAAACTTTTTCAGTTTTATCTTGTCTTCTTAATTCTTTAATAAATCTCGGTTTTACCATCACTCCATTATTCGCAACAGCATTATAAAACATTAAAGTTTGCATTGGTGTAACAGAAACCCCATAACCCCAAGACATCCATTCTAAAGAAATTTTATTCCAACTTTTATCTGAAGGCTTTGGTACAAATGGTTTTCCTTCACCTTTAATTTGAAACCCAATTGGTTTTGTAAACCCGTATTTTTCTAATTTATCAACAAACTTTTGAGGTTGATCATCATAATGTTTTCTAATCAACTTAACAATACCTACATTAGACGAAACTTCGAAAACCCTTGCTGCAGAAATTTTACCATAACCACCTCTTCTAGAATCCTCTACCTTTCTTTTATGTATGAAAATTTTTCCCTTTTCAGTATCTACAACTGTAGACGTATCTATTTTTTTGTCATCTAAAGCAATCATTAAACTCGCTAGTTTGAATGTAGAACCAGGTTCATGACTTTCCCAAACTGCGTAATTTCTTTTTTCATAATACTTTCCTTTAGAGGTTCTTCCAAGATTAGAAATTGCTTTAATTTCGCCAGTTGCTGTTTCCATAACTACAGCACAACCATGATCTGCTTCAAAAAATTCTAAAGTATTTAACAAAGCATGATGTGTAATATCTTGAATATTTACATCTATAGTTGTAATGATATCATGACCATCTACAGGTTCTTTTTCATTAATATCATTTATTGGTTTCCATTGGTTTTTTGCTATTTTTTGTTTCCAGCGCAAACCATTTTCACCTTGCATATAATCTGCAAAAGCACCTTCTATTCCTGCTCCACCTCTATAATCATCATAGCCAATTGTACGTTCTGCAATTTTACCAATTGGATGTGCACGAACTGTTTTATGCTCTGCAATAAAACCTCCTCTATACACTCCTTTATTAAAAATTGGGAATTGTTTTATTTTTAGATAATCTGTATAACCAATATTTCTAGCAATTAACAAATACCTGTTTTTTCTCTTTTTTGCACTTCTTAATTTGTTTTGATAAAACCCTGAAGTATTCCCCAACATTTTAGATAATTTCATTGATAAAGCAGCAATGTTTTTTTCAAATACATTATCATTAACAGCTACAACATCCATTCTTATGGTAAATTTTGACATAGAAGTAGCCAATAAATTACCATCTGCAGCATACACATTTCCTTTATTTGCGTAAATAGTATCTTGTTTGATTGTTAATTCTGTAGAAAGTTTTCTGTATTTATCGCCTTCACTATATTGAATTGAAAAAACACGAACTACAATAGCCAATAAAAAAATGGCCATAAAAGCAGCTATCAAGTAGAATTTTGTAAGGATGCTTTTTTTGTGAGTTGCCAATTTTATTATTCTTTAATGATTACTTTTATTTTTTTTGGTGGGGTTTGTGAAGGCTCTAAACCTCTTTCTTTCGCTTTTTCCCTAATGTTAGATTCCATTTTCATTCGCATTAAAATGGTTCCTGTATCTACATATTCTGCTCTTAATTCTCTTTTCTTTTTATTTAATTCTGATATTCGAATCACTTTTTTATCAGCTCTATGAGCACTTGTTATCATAAACAACAACAAGACAACAACGAAAATTATAATTCGCCAATTTTTAAAAGCAGAATCATCAGTAAGAAAACTTCCTCGAAGAAAACTATAGACACCTTTTTTAACTTTTGACATAAATTAGCTTACTTCTTATTATTTTGCAATGTTGCTATTCTTAATTTTGCACTTCTTGCCCTATTATTTTCCTTAATTTCTTTCGGATTTGGGACGATTAACTTTCCAACTTTCCGTAATGGAACTTCAATGTTTCCAAAAACATCTTTTTCAGGTTCTCCAACAAACAAACCAGTTCTTATAAACCTCTTAACCAGTCTGTCTTCTAAGGAATGATAAGAAATAACACTAAGCCTTCCTTCGTCTTTTAATAAATTAGGAATTTGCTCTAAAAACTCTTTTAAAACATCTAATTCCTCATTTACCTCTATTCTTATTGCTTGAAATATTTGCGCAATTATTTTATGTTCTTTTGCTTTTGGTAAATACTTTTGTAACACAGTTCTTAACTGAAAACTTGTATCAATTTTCTCTTCTTGCCTTTTTTCTACAATCGTTTTTGCTATGTTTCTTGAATTTCTTAATTCACCATATAAAAACAATATTTCAGCTAACTTTTCTTCAGAATAATTATTAATGATTTCTTTGGCAGATATTTTAGATTTTTGATTCATCCTCATATCTAAATCCCCATCAAAACGAGTTGAAAAACCTCTTTCTGCTTCATCAAATTGATGAGAAGAAACACCTAAATCTGCTAAAATTCCATCTACTTTTCTAATTCCATGAAATCTTAAAAACCTTGAGATATATCTAAAATTCTCTGGAATCAACACAAAACGTTCATCATCAATTACATTCTCTAGAGCATCAGGATCTTGATCAAACCCAAACAATTTCCCATCTTTACCAAGTCTATCTAAAATTTCTTTAGAATGACCTCCACCACCAAAAGTGACATCTACATATACACCATTTTCTTTAATAGCAAGTGCATCTACACTTTCGTGCAACAAAACTGGGTTATGATATTTCATCGAAATCTGTATTACCCATTACTTCTTCAGCCAAATCTGCAAAATCATCTGCTGCATCATCAATCGCTTTTTCATATTTATCTTTATCCCAGATTTCTATAATATTTACTGAAGACGACATTACTACTTGTTTTTTTATTCCTGCAAATTCAGATAAATCTTTTGGAATTAAAATTCTACCAGCTGCATCTAACTCTACCATTTTTACGCCAGCAGTAAACCTTCTTATAAAATCGTTATTCTTCTTTTTAAACTTGTTTAGTTTGTTTATTTTTTCCATCATCAAGTTCCACTCTCTCATAGGGTACAACTCTAAACAAGGCTGAAAAACAGCTCTTTTTACTACAAAACCTTCTTGCAACACAGAAGACAGTTGCTTTTTAAAAGCTGATGAAAACATCAACCTTCCTTTAGCATCAGCCTTACATTCGTATGTACCAATTAGATTTATCACTCTTACAAAAGTTTATTATCATCAAAAATATACAAAATTTACCACTTTTTACCACTTTTTACTACTTTGTTAATAAATGAAGGCGTTTGTTAACAAATCATTTCTATTCTATTTTAAATAAATTATAAAAATTGGGTTTTACGAAAACGATATTTATTTGATAAAAAAGAATTACATTTGCTATTAAGCGAATTAAGAAAATCAATGACTGATAAGTTAAAAACGGAAGGAAAATTTACATACGCAGAAGCAGGAGAAGGACCTTCAATCATTGTTTTACATGGTTTAATGGGTGCACTAAGTAATTTTGGACCAACTTTTAATCATTTTTCTAAAAATGGTTATCAAGTTTTAATACCAGAATTACCTTTATATACATTACCACTAATAAGTACCAATGTTAAGAACTTAGCAAAATTTTTAAAAGATTTTATGGCTTTTAAAGATCTTGAAAATGCAATTTTGGTAGGAAACTCTTTAGGTGGCCATATTGCTTTATATTTTACAAAACATTACCCAGAAAAAGTAAATGCTTTAGTTTTAACAGGAAGTTCAGGTTTGTATGAAAATGCTATGGGAGGTAGTTTTCCTAAAAGAGGAAACTATGAATATATAGAGCAAAAAGCAAGAGAAGTATTTTACGACCCTGCAATTGCTACCAAAGAATTGGTTGATGATGTTTATAACACTGTAAATGATAGAATTAAAGCCATAAAAACATTATCTATTGCAAAAAGTGCTATTAGACATAATATGGCAAATGATTTACCAAAAATGAAACATCCAACATGTTTAATTTGGGGGAAACAAGATAGTGTTACACCTCCTGAAGCTGCTGAAGATTTTCACAAATTATTACCAAATTCAGATTTATTTTGGATAGATAAATGTGGGCATGCAGCAATGATGGAAAAACCTAAGGAATTCAACAAAGTTCTTCATACCTGGTTTACTTCTAGAAACATAGTATAGACTGATGAAAATTAAATCCGCAGAATTTATCATGAGCAATAGTAATGTTACTAAAGCTCCTAAAGAGAGAATACCAGAATATGCATTTATAGGACGTTCTAATGTTGGTAAATCTTCATTAATAAATATGTTAATGGAGCGTAAAGATTTGGCAAAAATCTCTGGTAAACCTGGTAAAACTCAATTAATTAATCATTTTAAAATTAACGATTCTTGGTTTTTGGTAGATTTACCTGCCTATGGATATGCACAAATATCGAAAAAGAAAAGAACCATTTTTCAATATTTTATAGAAAATTATTTTAAAGAAAGAGAACAACTTGTTTGTACTTTTATTTTAATAGACTCTAGACACGATCCACAAAAAATAGATATAGAGTTCATGCAATTTTTAGGTACAAATCAAATTCCTTTTTGTATCGTTTTTACAAAAGCAGATAAATTAGGAAGCTCTAAACTGAATAAGCAAATTACTTCTTACAAAAAGAAATTACTACAACATTGGGAGTCTTTACCAACTTCTTTCTTAACCTCATCTTCTACTGGTTTAGGCCGTAAAGAATTTTTAGATTTTATTGATGGTGTAAATGAAGATGTTGCAAAAGATTTTAAATAATTTTGAATGCAATCTACCAAAGAAAATTTACACGTTTTATATGAAGATAATCATATTGTTATTGTTAACAAACGTGCTGGAGATATTACACAAGGTGATAAAACTGGAGATAAACCTTTGAGTGACGTTGTAAAAGAGTATATAAAAGATAAATACAATAAACCTGGTAATGTTTTTATAGGTACAGTTCATAGATTAGACAGACCAACTTCTGGCATCATTATTTTTGCAAGAACATCTAAGGCTTTAGAACGTTTGAATAAAATGTTGCGAGATAAAACCATCAACAAAACATATTGGGCTGTTGTAAAAAATAATCCTAAAAAAGAAAAAGATACTTTAATTAATTTCTTAAAAAAAGATACTAAGAAAAATAAATCTTTTGTTTATAAGAAAGAAGTTGAGGGTTCTAAAAAAGCAACTTTACACTATAAAGTTCTTAAAAAGTTAGATAATTATTCTTTGTTAGAAATAGACTTAGAAACAGGTAGACATCATCAAATTAGAACGCAATTATCTCATATTGGAAGCCCAATTAAAGGCGATTTAAAATATGGTTTTGATAGAAGTAATAAAGACGGAAGCATTCATTTACATGCTCGAAAAATAAACTTTATACACCCAGTTAGTAAGGAGAAAATTGCCCTTAAAGCACCAACACCTAATGAAGTAATTTGGAACGCTTGCAACTAATTGCTATCTTTAAAAAATAATTACTTTTTAATGAAAATTTTTAAATATTTCGCAATATTCTCATTGCCATTTGTAGTGTATATTTCTTTTACAAATTATGGTTGGTGGGCGTATTTACCCATCATTTTTGTATTCGGTTTTGTGCCTTTTTTAGAATTTTTCATCAAACCAAATAAAAAGAATTTTACCAAGGAAGAAGAGAAAATAGAAAAAGAAAACAAAAGCTACACTTATTTATTATACTCTACATTAGTATTACAAATTGTGTTTTTGTTTTTATTCTTTGATGCCATACAAGAACCTAATTTAACAACTGTAGAAACTGTTGGGAGAATATTAGGAATGGGAATTATGTGTGGAGTTATGGGTATTAATGTTGGACACGAATTAGGACACAGAAACAACAGATTTGATGAATTTATTGGCGAATTTCTATTACTTACTTCCTTAAACACCCACTTTTTACCTTACCATAATTCTGGACATCATTTAAATGTTGCTACACCAAAAGACGCTGCAACTGCCAGAAAAAATGAAATTATCTATTTATTTTGGATTCGTTCTCATTTTTCTAGTTACGTTCAAGCTTGGGCATCAGAAAACAAAAGAATGAAAACCGAGAACAGAAGTTGGTTTCATTATCAAAACAGAATGCTTATTTATACGTTTTGTAACATTGTTTTTGTTGGGTTGATTTACGTTTTCTTCGGCAAATTTGTAACATTAACTTTTATTGCAGCTGCAGTTGTTGGCATTGTTTTATTAGAAACTGTAAATTATATAGAACATTATGGTTTGTTGCGCAAAAAGAAAGAAAATGGCAGATATGAACGTGTGCAAAGAAAACATTCTTGGAACTCAGATCATCAAGTTGGGCAAGCATTATTGTTTAATTTATCTCGTCATTCAGATCATCACTATAATGGATCAAAACATTATCAGCTCTTAAAATCTTTACCAGAAAGTCCGCAAATGCCAACAGGTTATCCAGGAATGATGTTGTTATCTCTTTTTCCTCCTTTTTGGTTTTTGGTGATGAATAAAAAAATAAAAAATGTCTCTTAGTAAATATGAGTCAAGAAAAAACAGTTTCTGAAGCCATACATTATAGACGTTCTGTAAGAATTTTTGATTCAGAAAAACCTATTGACAAAAACATTGTAAAAAAATGTTTAGAGCAAGCTGCACTAGCACCAAACAGCAGTAATATGCAATTGTGGGAATTTTACCACATTACTTCTAAAGAAATTATTGATAAAGTTGCTCCTTTTTGTTTCAATCAAAATGCAGCAAAAACTGCGCAACAATTAGTGGTTTTTGTTACTAGAAAAGATTTATGGAAACAAAGAGCTAAATCTAATTTAGAATATATGGATTCAGTTTTTGGAGAAAAAAAATCTAAAACAGAACAAAGTAATAGAGAAAAAGTAGCAAGAAATTATTATGGGAAAATTATTCCATTTGTGTATGCTGATTTTTTAGGGATTTTTGGCTTTTTTAAATACTTAATCAGTTTTATTATCGGGCTTTTTAAACCTATGTATAGAGAAGTCAGAAAAAGTGATATGCGAATTGTGGCTCATAAAACTTGTGGTTTAGCTGCACAAAACTTTATGATTTCTATGGCAGCAAAAAGCTATGACACTTGCCCAATGGAAGGCTCTGATACTTGGCGCATTAAAAAAATATTAGGTTTGCCTTTTGGTTCAGAAATAAATATGATTGTTTCTTGCGGAATTAGAACCGAAAAAGGAATTTACGGAGATCGTTTTAGAATTCCTTTTGATAACGTTTATAAGGAGATTTAAAATTAATATATTTACAAAAAATTAATTATGAAAAAATTTATAACTATTTCAATTCTATTTTTCTTTAGCTTACAATTTTCAATGTATGCTCAAGAAAATTTTGAGGGTATTTTAAAGTTCAAAATTAAAATACAAGATAAAACAGGCCAAATGACAGATGAACAATCTGATATGTTTATGGGCAATTCTCAAACCTACTATTTAAAAGATAAAAAATATAAGTCTGAATTAAATGGTATGTTAAAAATGATTACTTATCATGAAGGTAAAGACACATTGTTCACTAAAATGAAAGGCGTTAATTCATTAATGTATACCCTTACTAGTGTAAGCGAAGAAAAAGTAATTTCTTATGAATTAAAAGAAACCAATAAAGTTATACTTGGTTATAAATGCGAATTATTAGAAGTAAAAACAAACAAAGGTTTTCATAAATATTATTTTAATAAAGATTTAAAATGCGCTCTAACAACTTATGAAAATCATAAAATGGGTTTGTGGGATTTTTTCGCAGAAAAAACTGGTGGAGCACTATCTATATTTTCAATTTCTGATGTTGAAGATTATAAAAGCTCCATTGAATTGACTTCTGTGGAAAGAAAAAAATTAGATGACAGCGTTTTTATAAAACCTGATTTACCAATAGTTAAAATGCCCGAAGATTAATTTCTGGGCTTCAAAACAAGTACATTCTCACTTTTTTCAATTTCAGATTGATTCAATTTCATTTTTACAAATTGCCCATCTAAAAATTGTTGAGTTTGGTCTTTATAATAATCACTAAAAACATTTCCTGATTGTCCTGTTGGTATAACTGACAAGCTATTTTCTATATCAGAGAAATCGACAATTCTTCTACTAGATGGCCCAGCATTTACTTTATAAACTCCTGTACTGTCTAATTTAAAAATTTGGTTGTTTATTACTTCATTACCACCTACAGTTTCAAAAGGCCCAACATTAAAAAACTTTCTTAAAACACCACCTGCTTTACCAATTGCATGTTCATATTCTACAGAAATTACTCTATCCCAAGTCCAATCATCTATATTTTCTCCTAACTGATTTTGTAAAAAAGAAAATGTTTTTTTGAATGATAATTCTACAATCTCACTTCTTGTTTCAACTTTATTTTTGGTAAAAATATTATCCCACCAAACTGAATTTTCTCTGTTTATTTGTGTTGGCAAAACTTGGTCTTGCAACTGCGAATTGATAAATAAATTAAAACCTTTTCCAAGTTCATCTTTATAAGTTGCTTTTAAAAATTCATATAAAAAACGATTATAAATCGTTGGCCCTACTGATTTTTTAAAATGAGTTCCATCCCAATTTTCGAGTACAGAAAACATTTTTCTTTCAGACGCAGATAAGTTTGATTTATTTACACTTTTTAGTAAGTTCTGACTAATTTCAGAAACTGTAGAGGACTTTACATCATAAATCATTTTAGAAATATCTTCTTTTGTAAAATCATTTTTCTGATCTAATAATTCTACAATTCTTTTTGCTCTGTCTTGAGGCTGATAATATCCTGGATACAATTTCCCTCTTACAGAATCTGGCTGATTATTTGCAGAATACACATAATTCCAACTTGGGTTTATAGCTTGAGGATTTTCTTCAAAAGGTAAATATTCTATAATTTCATCTTTTCCTGACGCTCCATTTAAATAGGTTTTAGAAGACAAACTATCTCTTAATTGGTACAATTTAGCAGAAGAAAACCAAGCAATATTGTCTTTTGCATCACCATACATTACATTTAAACCTGGAGCGTGAATTTTTGCCACAGAACTTCTAAAATCAGTTAAAGATTTAGCATGAGATAAGCCATAAGAAACGTCTAATAATTTGTTTGGTAGTTGGGTATAAATCCAATTCATTGCAATAGGTCTTTCATCTACAATATGCTCTATTAAACCATTCATTATTGGGCCATGTTTGCTTACTTTTACTTGAAAAGCAGTATCAGAATCGTTTTTTATATGGATAGTTTTATCAATTAATTTATATTTTTGGTACCCATTTGACGTTTTGTATTCTAAAGAATTTCTTGGGTTACTTTCTTCTACATAAAAGTTTACATCATCATTTGCCAACATTGTTAGACCATAAGCATATTCTCTATTATGACCTAAAAGTGGAAAAGGCATTAATGCAATATTGAATCCGTAAATCTCAAAATCGGGCGTTTTTATATGATTTTGATACCAAACTGAGGGTTGAGAATAGGCAATATGAGGATCGTTTGCAAAAATTACTTTTCCGTTTTTGGTTTTTTCTGGTGCAATTACCCAAGAATTACTTCCTATAAAAGTTGATACTGGTAAATTATCCATAATTGCACTTACAGATTTAGAAAACCCTCCATTTATTGGTGAAATTTCTGAAGTATTGATTGTCAAATTTTCACTGTAAGAGCCTAATAATTCATTCAAATAAGAAGTGCCTAATTTTTCTTTTATTTCTGTTAGCAAAGGATCAGTTTTATGAGCAACTGCAAAGCTAAAAGCCATATAACCAAAAACATTATAGATATCTTTTAATGTATATTTTTCTTTTTCTACACCAACTAACGTAAACTCTAAAGGTGTTTTTCCTTCCTCTAAATATTGATTAATTCCGTCTAAATAAGCCTGCGTTAAAATGTATGCCTCTGTTGTTTTGTCTAAAGTTGCAATTGTCTTTTCTGCAGCTTCCTCAATACCTAATCCACCAAAAAATTGATCTGTTCTTACCAAATCTTTTCCAAAAATCTCAGACAATCTTCCTGATGCAATTCTGCGCATTAACTCCATTTGCCATAATCGATCTTGTGCATGCACATAACCCAAAGCTACATAAGCATCTTTTTGATTTTGTGCATTAACATGAGGCACACCTACTTCATCAAAATAAACTGTTACTTTGTCTGAAATATGACTCAACCCCAGTTCTCCTTTATATGTTGGATGTAAAGTTCTTGTAAACAACCAAGCTCCTACTGCTAAAAAAAATATTAGAATCAATAATAATTTAACAACTTTTTTTAAAACCTTCATATAAAAATGTATTTGATATAATCAAAGATAATAGATTAAATTGTATTTTTGCTTAGTTTTTAAAATAGCCAAAAATGAAAAAAATTCAGATGGTTGACTTAAAAAGTCAATATAAAAAAATACAAGAAGAGATTGACAACTCAGTTTTAAATGTTATTCGCTCAACACAATATATTAATGGTCCAGAAGTAAAAAGTTTTCAAAAAGAACTTGAAAATTATATGGATGTTAAACACGTAATTCCATGTGCAAATGGTACAGATGCTTTGCAAATAGCAATGATGGCATTAGATTTACAACCAAATGATGAGGTTATTACTGCAGATTTCACTTATGTAGCCACAGCAGAAGTTATTGCTTTATTAAAATTAAAGCCAGTTTTAGTAGATGTATATCCAGATACTTTTGATATTAATATAGAAGCTATTGAAAGAGCTATTACACCAAAAACTAAAGCTATTGTTCCTGTCCATTTATTTGGCCAAGCTGCTAATATGGAGGCTATTATGGAAATTGCAAAAAAACACAATCT
The DNA here is from genome assembly GCA_045110395.1 of Polaribacter sp. Taxonomy (GTDB): domain Bacteria; phylum Bacteroidota; class Bacteroidia; order Flavobacteriales; family Flavobacteriaceae; genus Polaribacter. Next base: position 3,720 of record JBGCFX010000123.1, on the reverse strand, counting down.
ATTCGTAATCGAAGATACTGCACAAGCAATTGGTTGTGATTACACTTTTAAAGATAGTACAAAACAAAAAGTTGGAACTATAGGAACCATTGGGTGTACCTCTTTTTTCCCATCTAAAAATTTAGGTTGTTATGGAGATGGAGGAGCAATTTTCACGAATGATGATGAGTTGGCTATTAAATTAAGACAAACTGCAAACCATGGCCAATCTAAACAATATATTCATAATAGAGTTGGAGTAAACTCTCGTTTAGATTCTATACAAGCTGCGATTTTACGAATCAAACTTCGTCAATTAGATACCTATTCTGCTGAAAGAAATAAGGTTGCTAATTATTATGATAATGCTTTTGCTAACCATCCTAAAGTAAAAATCCCAGTAAAAGTAAATTTTTCTAATCATGTGTTTCATCAATATACACTTCAATTAAATGGGGTAGATAGGAAAGAAATGATAGCCTATTTATCTAATAAAGAAGTTCCTGCTATGATTTATTACCCTATACCATTACATCTTCAAGAAGCTTATACAGACCCTCGTTATAAAGAGGGTGATTTTCCAGTTACAGAAAAACTATGTGCTAGTGTAATTTCTTTACCAATGCAAACAGAACTTGACAATGAGCAATTAAATCATATTACCAATTCTGTTTTAGAATTTTTAAATAATTAAAATAAAATCTTTTATTAGCAATGAAAAAAATATTAGTAACTGGAGGATTAGGTTTTATTGGCTCACATACTGTTGTAGAGTTACAAAACGAAGGTTTTGAAGTTATTATTATTGATGATTTATCGAATACTTCTGTTGGTGTTTTAGATAAAATTGCAGAAATTACTGGAACAAAACCAGACCTTCATCAAATTGATTTAAGAATTAAAAGTGATGTAAAAAACTTTTTTGAAAACAATAAAGTAGATGGAATCATACATTTTGCAGCTTTTAAAGCAGTAGGAGAAAGTATGTACAAACCTTTAGATTATTATGAAAACAATTTAGGATCTTTAGTCTACTTATTACAAGAAATGAGGGATAGAAAATTAGATAATTTTATCTTTTCATCATCTTGTACAGTTTATGGTCAAGCAGATGAGTTACCAATTACTGAAAAAGCACCCGTTAAAAAAGCAGAATCTGTGTATGGAAATACCAAACAAATTGGTGAAGAAATCTTACAAGATGCTAGTAATGCTCATAATTTAAACATTATTGCTCTTAGGTATTTTAATCCTATTGGAGCACATCCAACTGTAAAAATTGGAGAATTACCTATAGGAGTTCCTCAAAATTTAATCCCTTTTATTACACAAACTGCAGCAGGAATGCGTAAAGAATTATCTGTTTTTGGTGATGATTATGATACTGCAGACGGAACAGCAGTTAGAGACTACATTCATGTTGTAGATTTAGCAAAAGCACATATTGCAGCTTTAAAGAGGTTAATCAACAAAAACAATAAAGAAAAATTTGAATACTTTAATGTTGGAACAGGAACAGGAAGTTCTGTTTTAGAAATCATTAAAGCTTTTGAAAAGGTAAACGATTTAAAATTAAATTATAAAATTGTTGATAAAAGAGCTGGAGATATTACTGCTGCTTTTGCAGATACAACAATTGCTAACAAAGAATTAAATTGGAAAACTGAAAAAACTTTAGAAGAAGCCTTAGAATCTGCTTGGAAATGGCAATTGAAACAGTAATTAGTTTTTAGTTGTAAATAAAAGAATCCCAATTTGAAAATTCAAATTGGGATTCTTTTATTTATAAATTTACTATCTATAAAAACTACTAAAAGGTAGCTCCACTTGCAGCAACACTTCTATCAATTTTGCGCATTAAACCTTGTAAAACTTTACCTGGTCCCACTTCTACAAATTCAGTTCCACCATCTGCAATCATTGCCTGAATACATTGTGTCCATTTTACTGGCGCAGTTAATTGTGCTATTAAGTTTTCTTTAATTTCATCAGGATTTGTAACTGCTTTTGCCACTACATTTTGATACACAGCACAAGTTGGTTTACTAAATTCAGTTTCTTTAATTGCAGCTGCTAATTCTTCTCTTGCAGGTTCCATCATTGGTGAATGAAATGCACCACCAACAGGTAATAGCAACGCTCTTCTTGCTCCTTTTTCTGTTAAAATTTCACAGGCTTTTTCTACTGCTTCTACTTCTCCTGAAATTACTAATTGCCCTGGACAATTATAGTTTGCAGCAACTACTATTCCATCAATTTCAGCACAGGTTTCTTCAACAACATTATCTTCTAAACCTAAGACTGCAGCCATTGTAGATGGCGCAATTTCACAAGCTTTTTGCATTGCTAAAGCTCTTTTAGAAACTAATTTTAATCCGTCTTCAAAAGATAAAACTCCGTTTGCAACCAAAGCAGATAACTCTCCTAAAGAATGACCAGCAACCATTTCTGGCTGAAAAGAATCGCCTAAGACTTTTGCTAAAATCACAGAATGCAAAAAAATTGCAGGTTGTGTAACCTTCGTTTCTTTTAATTGTTCTGCAGTTCCTTCAAACATAATATCTGTAATAGAAAACCCTAAAATATCGTTTGCTTTTTCAAAATATTCTTGAGCTAATGGAGATTTCTCATATAAATCTAACCCCATTCCTGTAAATTGTGCTCCTTGACCTGGAAAAATATATGCTTTCATTTTATTTCGTTTAATTGTTTATTTGTGTAATCGTGTAATTATTAACGAAAACAATCTTTTTTATTTACGTTTTTAAAATCTAAAAGTAAAATTAGAAAAGATAAAAATACTACTTTTTTATTGCTCTTAACATTTCTCTTTTTCCTGGAGGCCCAGGCAAACGTTCTACCACAAAACCAACTTCTTGCATTGCTCTTCTAACACTACCTTTTGCAGAATAAGTAACTAAAATACCCTCTTTTTTAAGTGCAATAAACATTTTTTTAAAGATGTCTACAGTCCATAAATGTGGCTGAACTCTGGCACCAAATGCATCAAAATAAATTAGATTAAAAGCATTTTCATCAGTAATATCTTCAAAAAATTGTTTTCGTTTCTCAAGAGAAAATGTATTTGAAATTTGATGTTTTTCATCCCAAGAAACACTATGTATTTTATCAAAAATAGCCGTGTTTTTTTCTTCTTTTAAGATAGAAACAAAATTCATTTTTTCTATTTCTTCAGCAGTTACTGGATACGCTTCTACACCTACATAATCGATTTCTTTTTCAGCTTCTAAAAAGGTAATAAATGAATTTAAACCTGTACCAAAACCAATTTCTAAAATAGAAACTTTATCAGCAGAAACTTGTTTTAAACCACTATTAATAAAAACGTGGTAGGTTTCATTAATAGAACCATTTTTAGAATGATATTGCTCATCCCAATCTGGTAAATGAATGGTTGAAGAACCATCAGAAGTAATTAAAATTTCTCTTTTCAATATTGGTGTTTTGGTTAATCATTTAGATTTTTCTCTCTAAACTTCGTGAGCTTAAAAACTCATTGTGAAATGATAATTAAAATACTTTTTACATTTCCATTAAAACACCATCAGCTAAAAATGCAAATTCTTTTTTAGACTCGGTAATTTTAATAATTTCTTCTTTAGATTTCCCTGCATCTTCAGCATAATGTTGTAATTCTTTTACAGAAGTTTCTTTTACAAAAGCCTTTCCATTTACAATTACCTCTATTCCTTTAGAATCTAAAGGCATAAAAAAACCATA
>JBGCFX010000122.1:0-5684 GCA_045110395.1 Polaribacter sp. | reverse complement strand
GATGAACCTACCAACGATTTAGATTTCGAAACCATTGCTTGGTTAGAAAATTTTATTGCAAATTTTGATAATTGTGTAATTGTTGTTTCGCATGACAGGCACTTTTTAGATGCAGTTTGTACGCATATTTCTGATATCGATGTTAGTAAAATAAACCATTATTCTGGGAATTATACGTTTTGGTATGAATCTAGCCAGTTAGCAACAAGGCAAAGAGCACAGCAGAATAAAAAAGCAGAAGAAAAGACGAAGGAATTGGAAGAATTTATCCGTCGTTTTTCTTCGAATATGGCAAAATCGAAACAAGCTACTTCTCGTAAAAAAATGATCGAGAAATTAAATGTAGAAGAAATTAAACCTTCAAGTAGACGTTACCCAGCCATTATTTATAAAAGTGATAGAGAAGCAGGAGATCAAATTTTAAATGTAGAAGGTTTATCAAAAGATTTTGAAGGAGAAAAATTATTTCATGATGTACACATCAACCTAAATAAAGGAGATAAAATTGCTGTAATTTCTAAAAATTCTAGAGCTGTAACTGCTTTTTATCAAATTGTAATGGGGAATGAAAAAGCAGATGCAGGTAAATTTTCTTGGGGAGTTACTACAACACAATCTTATTTGCCTTTAGATAATTCTAGCTTTTTCCAGAATGGGGAATTGAATTTGGTAGATTGGTTAAGACAATATGCGCAAACTGAAGAAGAACGAGAAGAAGTTTTTTTAAGAGGATTTTTAGGTAAAATGATTTTTTCTGGGGAAGAAGCTTTAAAGAAAAGTAATGTTTTATCTGGTGGAGAAAAAGTACGTTGTATGCTCTCTAGAATGATGATGAAAAGAGCCAATATTTTAGTTTTAGACGAACCAACAAATCACCTAGATTTAGAGTCTATACAAGCATTAAACAATTCTTTAATAAACTTTAAAGGTACAGTTTTGTTTACAACTCATGATCACGAATTTGCGCAAACAGTTGCAAATAGAGTTATAGAATTAACACCAAAAGGTGTAATTGATAGACATACTTCTTTTGATGATTATTTATCAGATCCAAAAATTAAAGAATTACGAAATAAAATGTATTCTTAAAATAGTTGCTAGTTTTTAGTTGTTGGTTTTTGGTAAAACTATTTGCCAAATGTTAACAACTAAAAACCAACAATTAAAAACTATTTATTCTGCAAAGGACTAATAATCTTCACATCAGAAAAAGAAATTGCACCTCTTACAACACCATCTATCGTTTTCTTTAATGCTTCTATCATTTGCATTTTTAATTGAGATTTATGGTAAATTAAACTTACTTCTCTTGCTGGTGGAGGAGTTGTAAATTCACGCAAATGGCTTCTATCAACTTCGTTTAAATCTAACGTATGTAAATAAGGTAAAAGTGTCATCCCTAAACCTTCTTTAGATAGTTTTATTAACGTGTCAAAACTTCCACTTTCTAATTGAAACCCTTTTTTGTTATCAATTTTATGTGTTCTGCATAAATTAATAACACTATCTTTAAAACAATGCCCATCTTCTAACAACAAAATGTCTTCCATTTCTAACTCATCTGCAGAAATTTGGTTGTTTTTAAAAAGCCTATGATTTTGAGGTATTAAACCTACAAAAGGTTCATAATATAAAGGTCTTTCCATAATAGCTTCATTTTGTAAAGGAGTTGCTGCAATTGCAGCATCTATGTGCCCATCAGATAATTTTCTTATAATTTCTTCTGTGGTTAATTCTTCTATAATCAACTTTACTTTTGGATATTTTTTAGTAAAGTTTTGTAAAAACATTGGCAACAAAGTTGGCATAATTGTAGGAATAATTCCTAGCTTAAAATCGCCACCTATATATCCTTTTTGTTGATGTACAATATCTAAAATTCTGTTACTTTCATCTACTATAACTTTGGCTTGTTCTACTATTTTTTTACCAACTTGCGTCAATTCAATTGGTTTTTTAGAACGATTAAATATTTTAATATCTAATTCATCTTCTAATTTTTGAATTTGCATACTCAATGTAGGCTGAGTTACAAAACTATGTTCTGCTGCAACTGTAAAATTTTGATATTCTGCAACAGATAAAACGTATTTTAATTGGGTAATTGTCATTAAATAATAATTTTTGATAAAGATATTAAAACTATCAATTATACTTATAGTTTATTGTATTAAATTTCTGCTAATTATATCTTTTTTTTTATTGAAGTATAAAAGAATACCCAACTTCTATACCTAAAACATTGTAACCATCATTAGGTTTTTGGAAATTTAAGTTTGAAACGTGCCCGAAATTAGTACCAATATATAAGTAAGATTTTTTGATAAAATTGTAAGAGAAACCAAGAGAAAAGTTCTCTATAAAGGTAAAGCCTTCTGCCAAACGTTCTGATCTTTTATTTATATAAGAAAAACCTAAACTAATAGTTGCTTGTAAATCAATTTTTTTGAAAATATTTTTTTTAGCAGCAAAACCAAACTCTAACCCATAAAGGTTTATATTTTTTGGTTGAATGAACTCAGCAATTTTATCTTTGAAATTATCTTGATCTGGTGTTACAAACCATTCATTTAATAACTGATGTTTTATAAACTGAACTTGTGGTTGTACAATTAATTCAAGTTTTAAACCTTTCCAATTTCCTAAATTATAAAAAGCTTGCAGTTTATAAGTATTTGTAGAGTAGGCATAGTCTTTATCGTTAAAAATAAAATTTTCTTCTGTACCATAATTGTATAGAAAGCCTAATTTTTTAATATTAAAGATTCCTTTTTTATCTTCTTGACTATTTATAGTGAAAACAGTAAAAAAAAAGATTCCAAAGATTAAATTGGTTTTTTTCACGATGATATTTTATGTAAAGTTTTAAGAATCTCTTTTCTAATTTTGCTTTTTAAAGGAAAACTAACTACTATCATCAATTTATTATTTATAATTATTTTTTCAGGGTGTGATTTAGTTGGTTTGTCTCCACCCCAAAGCAATCCCTCAATAAAACCTTTTGCCTTTTCAGTGTTTTCATCAAATTCAAAATATAATATAGATCCTTTATCACTTTTATATTTAAAAGTTTGAAATTCTTTATGTTTTATTTTTCCAAGAATAAAACTATAAGTTTCTGGATTTTTATATAAGAGAGTTGCTTGTATTGATTGACATTTTAAAATATCATAAGATTTATATTCAGAAGAAATTTCTGTTATTTTCTCTTTTACAGAATCAATCGATTTAGATTGACTAAACGAGAGATAAGTAGAAATTAGAAATAATAAAGTTATAATTTTTTTCATTTTGAAGTCTATATAGTTAACTAAACATTTTAGCAACAGTTTCAGCTTTTCTGCTTTCAGAATAATCATAAAAACCTTCGCCAGATTTTATACCTAATTTACCAGCCATTACCATATTCACCAATAATGGGCAAGGAGCATATTTAGGGTTTTTAAAGCCATCATACAGTACATTTAAGATAGATAAACAAACGTCTAAACCAATAAAATCTGCCAATTGTAAAGGTCCCATTGGGTGTGCCATTCCTAATTTCATAACTGTATCTATTTCTTCTACTCCAGCAACATTGTTGTACAAAGTTTCTATAGATTCGTTAATCATTGGCATTAAAATTCTGTTAGCAACAAAACCAGGATAATCATTCACTTCTACAGGAATTTTATTGATTTTTTTAGATAAATCAATAATCGTTTTCATCACATCATCAGAAGTGTTGTAACCTCTAATAATTTCAACCAACTTCATAATTGGCACAGGATTCATAAAATGCATCCCAATAACTTTTTTAGGTCTGTTTGTAGTAGCTGCAATTTGTGTGATAGAAATAGACGAAGTATTCGTCGCTAAAATGGTGTTTTCAGCACAATTTTCATCTAATTCTTTAAATATTTTTGCTTTTAAAACTGCATTTTCAGTAGCAGCTTCCACAACCAAATCTGTATTTTTCACACCTTCTTTAATAGATGTAAAAGTGGTAATATTAGAGAGAGTTTGTTTTTTATCAGCTTCCGAAATTTTTTCTTTAGCAATCATTCTGTCTAAATTTCTAGTTATGGTTGCCATTCCTTTTTCTAAAGAAACATCAGAAATATCGATTAAACTTACCTTATAATTAAATTGTGCAAATGTGTGGGCAATCCCATTTCCCATGGTTCCTGCTCCAATTACTGCTATGTTTTTCATATTCCTATCCTTAATCCTTTCCAAAGGAAAGGAGACTGTTATGTGTTAATTAGTGTTTTTGTAATGATAAAATGTAATTATTTCATAAGAGTGTCTTTCCTTTTTGGAAAGTGTCTGATTTATATTTTAAAAACAATCAATAATCATTTGTGCCACTCTTAATGCTTCTGTTCCTGCACTTAAAGTTACAACAGGAGTTGTGTTATTATTAATAGCGTCTGCAAAAGTTTCTAATTCATCTAAAATGGCATTATTGCCTTCTATTTCTGGGTTTTCAAAATAAATTTGCTTTTTTACTCCTTCTGCATTTTGTAGAATCATCGCAAATTCATCTGGTTTTTCTGGCACATCTTTCATTCTAACAACTTCAGATTCTTTACTTAAAAAATTGACAGAAATGTAAGCATCTTTCTGAAAAAATCTTGATTTACGCATATTTTTCATAGAAATTCTACTGGCAGTTAAATTGGCAACACAACCATTTTCGAACTCAATTCTTGCATTTGCAATGTCTGGAGTATCAGAAATAACTGAAACACCACTTGCTCTAACTTCTTTAACTTTAGATTTTACAACACTTAAAATAATATCAATATCATGAATCATTAAATCTAAAACCACAGGCACATCTGTTCCTCTGGGATTAAATTCTGCCAATCTATGGCATTCTATAAACATTGGTTTTTCAATCATATCTTTTACAGCTGTAAAAGCAGGATTGAAACGTTCTACATGACCAACTTGTCCTTTTACGTGAAATTGACTTGCTAATGTTCTGATTGCTTCTGCTTCTGATACTGTCTTGGTAATTGGCTTTTCTATAAAAATATGACAACCTTTTTCTATGGCTTGTTTTGCACAATCAAAATGAGATAATGTAGGAGTTACAATATCTACAACATCAACAGTATCAATTAAACCATCAATAGAATCGAAGGAAGTATACCCAAATTCTTCTGCTACATTTTTGGTATTTTCTTGAGAAGGATCATAAAACCCAACTAATTCGTATTTTTCTGATTCTTGCAATAAACGCAAATGAATTTTACCTAAGTGACCAGCACCTAAAACCCCAACTTTTAGCATAAATGATTGTTTTTGTGTGTTTTCCGATTTCTAAAAATCGAGCAGTAACAAATATACAATTTTATAAGACTTTATTCAGATTAATTACTATTTTTAGAACTCATAAATTTGTTAAAATTTGAAAGATACTTCTAAACATCAAGGACTTAGAAATCAATTAGCTAAGGTGTTAAATGCAAAAGGTATTGTAGACGAAAATGTCTTGAATGCAGTGCGTAAAATTCCACGTCATTTGTTTATAGATAGTAGTTTTGAGTCGCATGCATATCAAGATAAAGCATTCCCAATTGCTGCAGAGCAAACCATTTCTATGCCATATACTGTAGCTTTTCAGTCGCAAACTTTAGCCATTAAAAATGGCGATAAAATTTTAGAAATTGGTACAGGTTCAGGCTATCAAACTG
>JBGCFX010000121.1:0-4428 GCA_045110395.1 Polaribacter sp. | reverse complement strand
TCATTGAATTTAAAAGTTGCTAAATCTAAATTATTTTCAATAGCAAAATTTACTTTTTCGCAAATTAGTATGGCGTTCTCTAAACTTAATCCATTAATATTATTTAAATCTTCCTTTTTTATTTTATTGAATTTTATTTCTTGATAAAAAGTATTCCAATATGGTTTTTCTGAACCATCAGGAAAAGGAACTTTTAAGATTGGTAAGCCCGATTTTCTCATAAATAACTTATTTAAAAATTGGTCTTCTGGAATTATAATTCCGTCTTTATTTATCGTTCCTTTTTCTTCCCAAAAGCTGTTCCAATTGATAAAAAAATCTTTGAATTTAGAAGCTTCGCCATTTGCTAACAAATCTTTAAACTGTGGAGAATTTACAGAAAGATGATTTAAAACAATATCGAATTTTAATTCGATATTTAAATTTTCTAACGCTTTTAAATCATTTTTAGAAACTAATTCTTTATTTAAATCGTAGTCTATCACAGAAAAACCTCTGTCTAAATCGCTATTAAAAAAAGTTGGTAAGACATAAAATAAAGAAAATACATCTTTAAACTCTGGCATTTTAAGCATAGAAATAGTATCACTTAATTTTTGCCCAATACTGTCTGGATATGCATTAAACATTACTCCATTTGAAATTATATTATTTTCTTGTTGCATGATACTGTAAATACTATAAAAGTTTAGATAAAATATTTATGTTATCTGGTAATCTACCTACATTTTGAAGTTTTAAAGCAGCTAATTTTAATGCCACTTGTAAGCAATCTTCTATTGGCTTTTCTTTTATATATGCAAATAGAAATCCAGACCAAAAAGCGTCTCCAGCACCAGTAGTATCTAATACTTTTTCTACCTTAATAGCTGGTAATTCTATAATTTGTTTGCCAATTTGAGATAATTTAACACCTTTGCTGCCTAATGTTAAGCAAACGATTTCTACTCCAAGAGTATGAAAGAATTGAAAAATTTCTTTATGTGGTAATTCCTTTTCAAATAGACGAAGCATATCGTCTTCGCTAATTTTTATTAAAGGATTAAATTTACAATATGATTTAATTATATTGATTGCCTCTTCTTGATTATCCCACAATTTTCTAGAATAGTTAAGGTCGATACTTAATTTACAACCAAGATTATATGCTTCTTCAGCTTTTTTCAAAATTGTAGTTTGTGCAGGCTTTTTACTTAAAGCAAAACAGGTTGTGTGAAATATATTTGTTTGAGCGATTGTTTCTGTAGCTATTTGTTCTTCTGTAATATGATAATCTGCTTCACGAAAAGGAATAAAATCTGGTGTTCCTTCTGATTTTGAAACAAAAATCACACTTGTAGGTTTGTTTTCAAGCTTTTTAATATCATTTGTATTAACTCCTACTTCTGCTAATCTTTTAAAAATGTATTCGCCAAAACCATCATTTCCGACTGTAGAAATCATTACTGATTTTAAACCTAATCTTGCTGAATTCATTGCAACATTTGTAGGAGAACCGCCTAAATATCTATGATAATCTCTTGTGTTGTTGATAAGAACATCTGATTGATGGCCAATGAAATCGATTAGAATTTCACCAACACATAAGATGTCTATATTTTTATTTTTTGTATTCAATGTTAATTTTTCTAAAATTATTTTTTAACTACTTAAATCTAGAAAGTTTAAGAAATGCTATTCAATATTATTTTTAGCTGTAGAAATCTCATTTTCACTTATATCTTTAGGTTCTTTTAATCTTAAAGCTAAAAAGCCAGAAATAACAAAAAACAAGCCACCTAATAATATGGCATTTACTGCACTATTATTTAAAAGATTTTTAACTATTGGACCAAATGTTATTGTTTGAATTCCCATAGGGATTACAATCATCATATTTAAAATTCCCATATAAACGCCACGCCTTTCTTGAGGTACAATTTTAGAAACCATAGAATATGGAATTCCCATCATTGCTGCCCAACCAATACCAAATAAAATCATTGGTAAAACAACGTACAAAGGATCTTGAATATACGGAATACTGAGCATTGCAATTCCTGTTAAAAACAAACTCAATACATATACTTTTTTCCCTCCCCATTTTAACGCTAAAGGAACCAATGCTAAAGCAAAAACAATTGTAGAAATATTATATGTGGTATTCATTTTTGCTGCTTGACTTAAAGCTTCTGATTTGTTAAAACCCATACTTTCCTCGAACATTGGAGAGATAAACTGCCAATAAATAAACAAAGCATACCACTGAAATAAATATACAGCAGCTAGTTTCCACATAAATTTAGGCATATCTTTTATTGCCTGAACAATTTCTTTAAATGGTGTTTTTACTCTTTCTATAAAAGGTAATGCATTATGTTTTTCTATGTCTTCTAGTTCGTTTTCTGATGGAGGTATTTCTGGTGTTTTTAAAACAGACCAAAGTATGGTAGAAACAGAAAGTATTGCACCAATAAAAAATGAATAATACAACCATTTTGGAATAGCAGCAGCATTTTCTGTTACTGTTTCTGCACCACCAAACCAATCTTGAAAAAGAAAAATGGATGCATTTGCTAAAACAATACCAGCACCCACAAATAAACTTTGCATTTGGTAACCAAAACTTAATTGTTTGTTTGGTAATTTATCTCCTACAAAAGCTCTATAAGGTTCCATTGCCATGTTGTTTCCAACATCAAGAATCCATAACAAACCAACAGCAAACCATAAAGATGGGCTGTAGGGAAATGCAAATAAACACAAACTACCAATTAATGCACCAATTAAAAAAAAGGGTTTTCTTCTTCCCCAACGTGGAGACCAAGTTTTATCTGAAATAGCACCAATTATTGGTTGAATAATTAACCCAGTAACTGGACCCGCTAAATTTAGTAATGGTAAATCTTCATGACTAGCTCCTAAAAAAGAAAAGATTGGATTAACAGCTGTTTGTTGAAGTCCAAAACTGAATTGAATTCCTAAAAAGCCAACATTCATATTGAATATTTGCCAGAAACTTAAAGTTGGTTTTTTAATTTTCATCTTTTTTAATTTTTTTGTCTAAAACTTTTAGAAACTCTTTTAAATTGCCTTTATTTAAAAAAACATCTCCTTTATTATCTACAACAGGTAAACTTAAAGTATGAATAGAAATATTAGCTTTTTGAAGCTTTACTAACATTTCTTGTTCTTTATTTTTATTTACATCAATATCGTAATATGTAAATTTAATTTTTTTCTCTTTTAAAAAAGCTTTTGTATCTAAACAGCTATGACAACTATCACTGCCATACACAATGATTTTCTCTTTTTTTGATTCTTTAATTTTATGAAACACTTCTTGAGCATTTCCTTGAAGTGCAGTTAAAAAAAGAATAATAATTACTAAATACTTCATTTTCTTAATAGTTTTTAAAAGTTTTAATAAAATAGAGCCAATAAGTTTTATTGGCTCTATTTCTAATTCAAATCAATAAAAAATAACAAACTTTATTTTTAAAAACTATATTGTAATGTCATTGTTGTAGAACGACCCGAAATTGTTCTAGCTACTGCTAAACCACTAGCTATGTTTCCATTTCCTTCAACCTCTGTTACACCAATTGTGTCAAATAAGTTATTTGCATTAACACTTAAAGATAATCCTTTAGTTAAGCTAACTCTTGCAATTGCATTTAAATAAGCGTAACCAGGCATAATTAAATCATTATCATCTTGTGCAAAAGATTTAGAAGTACCTAATACAGTTATTCCTAAAAGGTGTTGTTTACTTGCTCCAAAAGAATATGTTGGTGCAAAGTTGTAAACAAAGTCTGCTTGTCTTCTAGGTTTATTTCCTTTATTTGCTCCACCATCAATTTCTGCTTTTGTATAAGTAACAGAACCATTTATAGAAAAATCTCCAAATCTATATGCAGATTCTACCTCTAAACCTAAGGCTTTAAATGGGTTTCCTACAGTTCTATTTAATTCGTTACTAATACCTTCATCTGTATTACTGATAAAACCTGTAACATTTAAGACACCATTATCTAACCTCTTTTTTAAACCAACTTCAAATTGAGAAATTTCATCGAATTGTACATCTCCTAAACCATCTGCTCCATAAGTATTTCTATCTGCAGCTCTACCAGAAGCACCTTTACTATACCTTCCAAAAACAGCAGCTCCATCATTTATTTTATAGTTTAAACCTGCAGAGAAAGAAACAAAATTATAATCGTCACTTATTGCTTGTCCTGGATTACCAGCTATTGTTGGTATTGTTGCTTCAAAAGGACTAATTACACCATCACTATTATAATCGAAACCAATTAAATCTCCATTTGCATCTAAGTTACTTAATTGCCCTGAATTTATTGTTCCGTTAACATTTACGTTTTCAAAACGAACACTACCATCAAAATTTAATTTTTCAGAAATTGCTGCGTCTACACCTACATAAGG